>JBAZLT010000187.1:0-4370 GCA_041650115.1 Dehalococcoidia bacterium
AAGGAGACATAACAGATTTAATAATTTTCGGGCCATTTATCGTATTATTAATAGGTTGGATGTCTTATTGTATCGGTTACTTAATGTTTCGCGCTATTTTTAGAGGCAAAGCACAAGTATTTGAGGATTCTCCGGATACAGAGAATATTTTGAGTAAAACAAAAATCGCTGATTTGAGTAATATTATAAAGACAGCGGAAGGGGAGCAACGCATTGCTGCAATTATTGCTCTTTCCCGCGAAGTAGATGTAGAAAATACGCTGGCATCGTGGAAAGCAATGAAAGCCTTATTTGCTAATTTAGCAGAAATTGCAAGAAATGACAGGCATAATTATACCCTGGAAGAAGAAGCAGCAGCTATTGTTGCGATGAAAGTAATGGCATTAAAGAAGGCTTTCGTTCCAGCGGTCATAGTATTAGAGCAAAAAGGTATAAGGATATCTTATCTTAAAGATTGCCTTGCGGATGGACAAAGCGTCCTCAAAGAAGTTAATCCAATCAGAGATTTAGCTCAAGCCCCTGGTATCAAAGATGAAGATTTTAACATAAGCTCTTTCGAAAATGCATCCGCAGAGGAATTAGTCCGCACTTTCTTACGCAATCATTTATTAGATATATTGCTTCAAACTGGCAATTTTGTTAAAGATTATCAGGGCTCAAGGGGAATTCCCAGATTTATGGTCCCTCACGAGACAGAAATTTTGTGTACGAAAGAAAGAATAATAAGGGATTTTGCGGCATTGGGCCTTGAAATTACAAAAGAAAGATTAGAGGAAATATTAAAAGAAGAAGGATTCAGATTTTATCAGCGTAAAGGCCGAAATTATATCATACCTATAGCATGCGATTATATATTGAGCGGTTATAGGGGCGCGCCAGAAA
Source organism: Dehalococcoidia bacterium (assembly GCA_041650115.1). Taxonomy (GTDB): domain Bacteria; phylum Chloroflexota; class Dehalococcoidia; order GIF9; family UBA5629; genus CAIMUM01. The sequence goes on from JBAZLT010000187.1 coordinate 883, forward strand.
ATGATAATCCTACAGCAGCATATTATTTCCACGGGCTTGTGCAGGCTACGCGCAGTCATCTTGCAAGAGGATATATTTCAAGGTTCGGTGGCGCACATGGCAGGCCTGCTTATCATGAAGTAGATTTTGGCTTGGTACTTTTGGAGGGCAGAGGCAGGAAAAGAATGGATCCAGAAGGAGATGATTCTTGCACTGACAATTATGGCTGGGGAGAAAGATTAAGTTTTATCTTTTCATCTCGGAATTTACCGTCTTATGCTAAAAAGAGAATTGTTATTATGGGAGATATGACAAGAGAAGATGCTGTTCGCCAATCTTTGAAATGGCAATTTATAGAAAGGCAAGCAAAGCAGAATATATATAAGATCTTGCTGAGTTTGGGAGAGGGAGTCATATCTAAAGATGAATTATCCGAATTAATAAATATTTTCCGTCAGCAAATTGAGGTATTAAAGAATAATAGTGGTTTAAGGCAGGAGTATTTTGATATGATTTATGGTTATTTAGGGGAGCCGTTTTTTAATTCGCTCAATGATAGATATGTTTTTGGTAAAAATAATAGGCCGTTACTATTGAAATTATTTAACGAAAGGATGCTGGATAAGAATTCGAAAAAGCATCCTTGGTTAATAAAGAAGCTTACACTTATAGATTATCTAGCCTATGGGGATAAATTGCTTAAGGCCACTTTTGAAGAAATTGATTTAAGCAGTGTAGGTGCGGTGGTAACAACAAAAACAACAAGCAATTTGGTCTCCAGGTCTATTCTTGCCTACCTTTTACCCTGGGTTATTGGAATTGGAGTAATTGTAATTTATTATTTGACTCAATATAATGAAGCAGGATTAGCTTTAGCAGCCGTTCCATTTATGGGCGGGTTTATTCCGGATGGAGAAGCGCATAATCCTGTTGCCAAGAAATATTACCCTGAATTCAGCAAAGCAGTCGAAGAAATGCTCACAATCGACTGGGGTGCTTTTGAATTCCTTACTAAAATCGGCCGCTATGAACAGGCAGCTGGCCTGGCACTGCTTTTCCATGATGTTGATTTTTCTGCCAAGAATGACCCGAAGAATGAACTTAAGCTCGGGATTGCCCTTAGCCAGGCAAATTATCATGAATTTGCAGCCGTGCATTTTGAAAAAGCCCTTCTAGACCAGGGCCTGGATGATAAAGAAAAATCCCTCACTCACTTCAGATTAGGTTCGGCCTATTTTGAACTGGCGAATATTGAGACAGATGGCGCCAAGAAAATATGGCTATTCAATAAATCAAAAGAGAATTTAGTCAAATCAGGGAAAGAAAAAGCAGCAATGCATTATCTGAAGGTTATTGCAGAGGAGATAGAGAGGATAGAAAATGCTGCCGATGAAACTCTCAGCGATATTTTAGGCGACACAAGAGAAGCATACTATACAGAAAATAGAGATGCCCGCGGAGAGTTTGTGTTGGATAACATCAACAGGGGCGCAGAATACAGGCGTAAAGGCAAGTTCACTGAAGCCATAGAATCCTTTGAAGCAGCTTTACAGGCAGCTAAAGTAAGCCCTGAGATGACAGGTGTCTTGCCGTCAATTTATTTAGGCCTGGGCGATGTTTATATCGAGCTTAGGGATTATGATAGGGCTATCAAAACGCTGGCTTGCGGGTATAACCTTATATTTGTTGAACCGATAGAAGTAATGCAAATACTTGCAAAATTAGCCGAAGCAAACCTTTATTCACATGATGACGAACAAGTCCTAAGTATTTCTACCGAAGCCGGATACGTTTATGAAAGAAATAAAAATGGCAAATTGAGCCTGGAAGACCCGCTTGTTTCCCATTCTCTTGCCAGAGTTAAATTATTTGCCGGTTTAGTATTCAAAGATAACGGCGAAATCGATGCAGCTAAGGGCCTCTTTAAAGAAGCTGTTGAGTTGTTTAGAAAGAGCGAAGATTTTACATCAGCCGAAGATGTAACCGAGAGAATCGCTTCGTTGGAAAATAGCAATAAGCAGCCTGCAAAAGATGACATTGTAGCTTCCTTTAAGGATTTCCTCGCCAATGATCCTAAGGGCGTTGAATTGTATGTAAACTTAGGCGTAAATTATTTATCTAAAGGCCAGTTCGACTTAGCTATAGAGAAGCTTGAGTTAGGGAGGAAGAACATTTCTCCTTCTACTCCGGGATACTGGATGATTCTTGCTAATTTAGGTTTGGCGTATTTAGAGAATAAGAACGTTGACCGTGCGCTTGAATTGCTCAGAGAAGCTCTGAAATATGGAGAGGACAACTTTACCATTCACTATAATTATGGCATAGCTCTGAAGATCGCAAAGCAATACCGCCAGGCAAGAAATGAATTAGATAAAGCATATTACCTGACTTCAGATGAGAATGCAAAAGGCGTTATTTATGAGGAGATACAACAGGTTCAGGACGCCATAAGAGAGCAAGGTAATGATTCAAATTCATGTGGCTCCATTACCCTCTATTGCTTCCCCGGCATGCTTTTTGATGCCAAGTTCTATAAAGGCATGGGTAGGGGTATTAAAGCGGTAGCAGGATTCCTGAACAGGATAGGGAATAAGATTCTGAATTGGGTTACCGGCGGCACTGTTATTCTTGTCAGTTTATCCGCTATATTCTTAAAAGTCTTCCCGGATGCCAATTTTGGATATTACACAGCTGCTAAAGGAGCATTAAAGTACGGCCTGATAGCATTAGGTGTTATTATCGGCTTTAGAGTATCTAAGGCATATATAGGCAATACATTCAATAGAGCCAAAGAGATTGCGAGCTCAAAGTCAGTACTTATCAAATTGAATGTTGTGCCGTTTGTCCTTTGGAGGATAGCAGTGCCGACAGCAATCATTGCCGCAGGCTTGCTACATTTTGTGCCGGCATCACCGGTTAATCCTGCAGCTAGCATCTGGTTCCGTGCGCCGTTAATGGTAACCTTTGTTGTCTCTTGTATACTTAGCATCGGATTAGCTGCGGGGGAGGTTATAAAAACTATCCTGTTGAAAGTTGCAGGCATAATTAGATCTGTTTACGATATCTTATTCAAGAAAAATGCTATGACTGTAACAGGCTTATTGATTTCAGGTATTGTTTCTGGATTCATCTCAGTTGCGGCCGTCTTTGAATTAGGCGTTTTTATTTCTTATGCCAACATTATAGGAGTTTCTTGGTATATGACATTGCCGTTTGGCATAGCAATACTAATATTGGTATTAGCTTCATATGTAACAATAAATTATTTTTATCAGGCATATAGAATAAATATAAGCAAAGCACAGGCAAATAAAGCTCCGCCGGCACAGGAACAGCGTCAGGCATTGCTTGTAAATCTTCAGGCGCAAGCAGGTAACGAAGCGCAGATAGTAGATATTACCGGGCAGAATAGTAAAGCAATCGCCTATACAGATAAAGAAAACAAGAAAATCAATATTGATCTCGCCAGATTCTATCATTTACCCGCCGGAGTCCAGAAATCTATTATT
>JBAZLT010000188.1:0-4339 GCA_041650115.1 Dehalococcoidia bacterium
TGCTGAATATTTTGAAGGTGCCAGGTTGAAATCGCTCGAGGTTGCACCGGGGGAAGTTACCGCAGCCCTGACATCTATCGATCCGGATCTGATGAATGCGTTTAAATATGCGGCCGGGCGCCTGGTAGAATTCCATCAGACATGCATGCGCAAATACGCTCACAGCTTTATCAAAGGCGGCCTGGGAGAGCAGATACTTCCCCTCGAACGCGTGGGCCTGTATATACCCGGCGGCACCGCCTCATATCCCTCCACGGTCCTCATGACCGCCATTGCAGCACGTGTTGCCGGAGTTAAAGAGATTATCATGGCTACCCCCTGTGGAAAAAACGGAAAAGTGCCCGGCAATACGCTGGCTGCGGCTTTTGTCTCAGGCGTTGACCGTATATTTAAAATCGGAGGAGCGCAGGCCGTGGCAGCCATGGCATTCGGCACTGAATCCGTGCCGCGCGTGGATAAAATATGCGGGCCGGGCAATATCTACGTTATGACAGCCAAGAAACTTGTCTATGGCCTGGTCGATATAGATGCCCTCCAGGGTCCCAGCGAGATAATGTTGATCGCCGACGGATCTGCTGATCCCTCTTTCTGCGCAGCCGACCTTATAGCTCAGTCAGAGCATGATGCTATGTCCTCATCTATTTTCATTACCACTTCAGCAAGCCTGGCACAAAAAGTAAAATTGGAGATCAGCAGACAGCTGGCAAAACTTAAAAGGAAAACCATCGCCGAAAGGGCGCTCAAATCGAACGGGTTGATCATCATCGTTAAGACACTCGAACAGGCTATAGAGCTGGCCAACCTTTATGCGCCGGAACACCTGTCGCTCATGATGAGAAACGCAGATAGATACGTCAGCAAAATCAGGAACGCCGGCTGCATATGCGTCGGCCAGTATTCGCCGGTGGTCCTGGGCGATTATGTAGCCGGACCCAGCCATGCGCTGCCCACCGGGGGCAGTGCCCGCTTCAGCTCGCCCCTGAATGTGCTTGATTTCCTTAAGATAAACAGCGTCATTGCCCTGGATGCGAGCTCGACCGGGAAGCTGGGGCAGGCCGCCGCGCTGATGGCTGATAGCGAGGGGCTGACCGCACACGCAGCTGCCGTCAAAATCAGGCTGAAAAAGAGAAGGAATTAATAAGGTCAACGATTTTTTACGGCGCAATATATGATCAGAGTACATCGCGGCAACTTCCTTTACACCCTGAACAGCATCCGTCAGAGCCTTTTCAACTACCTGGAATCCGAGCTGGCCAGACACGGCATTAGCGGCATCGCTCCCTCGCACGGCGACATCCTTCATATACTGGACAAAAAGGGCACCCTCCACCTTCGTGATTTAACCGAGCTGTCCCTCAAGGATAAATCCACAATCACGGCCGTCATCAGCCGCCTGGAAAAAAACGGCTATGTTACCAGGGTGAGGGACGACAGCGACAAGCGGCTGGTGAATATTCAGGTCACGGAAAAAGCCGCCCGAATCAAGCCGGCCCTGGAAAAGATATCCGAGCAAATGAACGCCCGGCTCTTTGAAGGACTTAGCCCGGAGGAAAAAAACACCCTATTTAAACTCATGACCAGGATCAGTCACAACGTAGACAAACTGTAAGATCCCCAAAGCCTCCTGCCTGACATTTACTCGGCTTCTTACACATGGTAAAATAGTTTTATACAAAACTATTTTTAATATCAATGAGGAGAGATCGATGAGCGCTGACTACCAGGCTATTGACGTTTGGATGCAACATCCCACCATGAGATTCGTTAATCACCGGATGTTTGATTCGCTTCGGCGGTGGACCAACCAGGAGAAAATCACCTCCGAATTGCCTCTGGACCTGACCATCAGCCTGATGGATCAGGCGCATGTCTCGAAGGGGCTGACCTGCGCATGGTGGAGCCCTGAGGGACCGCTTATCTCCAATGATGAGGTGGCGTCTTTTGTAAAACAGTATCCGGATAGATTGGTCGGGGTAGCATCGGCTGATCTTTACCGGCCTATGGAAGCGATCAGGGAGTTAAGGCGCTGCGTCAGGGAACTGGGTTTCAAGGCGCTGCGCATCGTGCCCTGGCTGTGGAACCTGCCGCCGACGGACCGCCGCTACTATCCTCTCTATGCCGAGTGCGTGGAACTGGACATCCCTTTCTGCTGCCAGGTCGGACATACAGGACCGCTCTGCCCGTCGGAGCCGGGCAGGCCCATCCCCTACATTGACGAGGTTGCCCTTGAGTTCCCCGAATTAAAAATAGTCTGCGGGCACATCGGCTATCCCTGGACTACGGAGATGATTGCCGTAGCCACCAAGCATGAAAACGTTTATATCGATACCTCGGCCTACGTTGCCAAAAGGTTCCCGCCGGAACTAATAGCCTATATACAAAAAAACGGCAAAAAGAAGGTCATGTTCGGCACAAATTACCCTATGATCACCGCAGCTATGTGCCTCAAGGACCTGGACGGGCTTCAGTTGACGGATGAGGTCAGGAAGTTATTCCTGTCTGAAAACGCCATACGGGTTTTCGGTCTGTGAATTCGAGCCGCCCCTCACCCGCAATGACGTTAGCATGCAGCGTTCACCTGCGAAGTGGTAAAATGTGGCACTGCATTTCATAAAATACAGGTTTAACCAGGATTGATTCAAAATGCTTAAATCACAAGACGTGGAAAAAATGATCCGCGGCGGGCTCAAAGGCATGAAAGCCTACACTCCGGTTGATCCCGTTGACGTTCTGGTTGGCCGCACCGGGGTGCCGCAGGGGGAAACCGCCAAGCTGGACGGCAACGAAAATCCCTATGGCTGCTCTCCGCGCGTTCAGAAGGCGCTGGCCAGATTCCAGGATTATAACCGGTACCCCGATCCGGACCAGAGGGATGTGCGCAGGGCCCTGGCAGCCTACGCAGGTGTAAAAGCAGAGTCAATTGTAGCCGGAGCCGGCAGCGACGACCTCATAGACATCATTTTACGGCTGTTTATCGAGCCGGGAGACCGGGTTATCAACTGCCCGCCCACCTTCGGTATGTACCCTTTCTGCACTGTAATTGCAGGCGGAGAAGTGGTGAGAGTACCGCGCAGACCGGACTTCTCACTCGATCTGCCCGCCGTAAAAAAAGCAATCGACAGCAGAACCAGGGTGATTTTTATAGCATCTCCCAATAATCCCAGCGGAAACCGAACTGAAGAAAGCGAGATCAAAGACCTGTTGGCCAGGGACCTGATAGTGGTGGTCGACGAGGCCTATGTCGAATTCAGCGGCGGCTCGCTGGCGCCGCTGGTATCCCGGTATGCTAATCTCATTGTGCTGCGAACGTTCAGTAAGTGGGCGGGCATAGCAGGCTTGAGGGCCGGCTACGGCATCTGCCCGGCCAATATCGTCCCCTATTTGATGAAAATAAAGCAGCCCTATAACATAAACATGGCAGCCTATGTGGCGATCCTCGAATCGCTGGCCGATATCGATTACCTGCAAAAGACCGTGAAGGCCATGGTCAGCGAGAGGGACATCCTTTTCAACGCGCTGAAGCAGTTTAAATGGCTTAAACCTTATCCCTCGCAGGCCAATTTCATCCTCTGTGCCGTGCTTGACCGCAGCGCCAGAGATACCTATGTGGGGCTGCAGAAGAAGGGCATATTTATCCGCTATTTCGAGACGCCCGAATTGAAAGACTATATCCGTATCAGCATCGGGCGCCCGGAAGATACGCGTCGCGTGATTGCCGCCCTTAAGGATATGTGATAACCTTTGCCTGAAACCAGCACATAAGAGGTGAAGATGTCCGAACGCAAAGCAAGCATTACCCGGCGAACAAAAGAGACCTCGATCAAGATCGAGGTCAACATCGACGGCAGCAGCCGCTACGAGATAACCACGGGCATCCTCTTCTTCGACCACATGCTCTGCCAGCTTGCCCAGCATGGTATTTTCGATCTTAAAATCTCGGCCAACGGACCCGACCAGCACCATGTCGTGGAGGATGTGGCCATCACGCTGGGCCGCGCCTTTAACCAGGCGCTGGGCGATAAACAGGGCATCGTCAGGATGGCACATGCGGTCGTCCCCATGGACGAGGCTGTGGCGCTGGTGGCGCTGGATATATCGGGCCGGGGTCATGCCATCATCGAGACCGCTATTAAAGAGCCTGTCATATCGGAGATGCACTCAGACCTGGTGCACCACTTCTTCGTCTCCTTCGCCCAGGAAGCGCGCATCAATATCCATGCCTGGGTGCTGGCCGGCAAGAACGACCATCATAAGGCGGAAGCCCTGTTCAAGGCGCTGGCGCGCGCCCTCGACACCGCCACGCGCATCGATCCCAGGATTTCGGGCAATGTGCCCAGCA
>JBAZLT010000189.1:0-4323 GCA_041650115.1 Dehalococcoidia bacterium
CTTGGAGGCATCGGCCCGGCAGGGCCCGTTGGAGCAGAGATCGCAGCGCCTGCCCTCCTGGCAGAAGGGGCAGCGCTGGTCGGGACTGCTGCCCAGGCCCTGCGCCTCGAAGCGGTCCCAGATATTAGTCATGCCGTCCTTTTTGATACGGTCGTAGACGGTGCGCACCGAGCTGTGATATGAGATTCGGTCCTCTTCCATGGCAACCTCCGCTTAATTTATCGGTTCGCCCTGTGTGCTTATGATGGATTCCTTGAAGGGGATTTCTTTCCTGCTCGATAGGATAGCCTGCGTGGCCATGCGGGTCAAACCGGCGCAACAGGGGACTTCCATGCGCAGCACGGTCAGGCTCTTAATGTCCGACCGGCTCAGTATCTCGCTCAGTTTGGCCAGGTGCGCTTCGAAGTTATCCAGCTTGGGGCAGGCCACCAGCAGGGCGTGCTTATTAAGGTAATCACGGTGAAATCCGCCGCAGGCGAAGGCTGTGCAGTCGGCGGCCAGCAGGACGTCTGCCCCCTGTAAAAAGAGCGCCCCGGGCGGCACCAGCGTGAGCTGCACCGGCCAGTGGGACAGGTGTGAAGGCTCGCTTTCCGGCCTTACGGGTGATCTCTCCCCTGCGGATGGTTTGAACTGCGCTACACTGGAGGACGGACAGCCGCAGGGCAGGTTGTCCTTCATTTCGAATTGCCTGACAGCCGCCGATGGACAGCCGATTGGCTGTGCGGGCGGTTTCCCGGCCAGATGCCGTTTGACCGCTTCCTCGTCGTAGGGCTCCGCCTGCCTTTCCTCTATGCTGATGGCGCCGCGCGGGCATTCCGACAGGCAGGCGCCCAGGTTGTCGCAGTATTTGTCGGATATCAGCCTGGCCTTGCCGTCGATGATCTGCAACGCTCCCTCCGCGCAGGACATGATGCACAGCCCGCACCCGTCGCACTTATCCTGGTCGATTTTAACGATCTTTCGTTTGATCCTGGTCGCAGCTTTCTCCATTTCGCTCCTCCGAGGGCGCCACTCTTGTATCTAAGCCCGCTTTAAAGGGCCGTTGCTCCGACACTGTTCCGCATATTTGCAGTACTCGGCGCAGGAATTGGCCCTGTTGAAAACGGCCTGCCCGCAGGCCGGGCATTCCACTTTGACGTCCGTGGAGAATATCTCCACCTCTGCGCCGCAGCTCGGGCACGGCTTTATATAAAGTGCGGGCGTACTTCCTCCGGATGGCCCCGGGCATCTGAAAGGCGTAATCATAAGGCCATTTTATATGCGCTGCAGGCCTGCGGGTATGATAAATGTCACAGGCGGCCATAGAGCGGGAGGACCGGCGGTGAGAGAAGCTCACGCGCCGTAGTGTTGAAGCAGCTGATAAATGGCATCCGTCCCGAAAGCGAGAGCCTCCACCGGCACGCGCTCGTCCGCTGCGTGAAAGAGATGTTCGAAGTTGATGTCGGGCGGGAGCTTGAGAGGAGTAAAACCGTAGGTCTGTATGCCCAGTCTGGCAAAAAGGCGGGCGTCCGTCACGGCAGGGAAGAGCATGGGGGTGGGCGTGCCGCCCGGGTCGGCCTGGCTGAGTATATCGGCCAGCGTATTGTAAAGGCCCATATCCGGCTGCGGCATGCCGCCTCCGTAATAGGAAAGCTCGTATTCCACATCCGTGCCGGCCAGCCCCTTGAGCTCGTTGATGATATCGTCGGGCGTGAATCCCGGCAGCAGGCGGCAATCCAGGCCCAGCGATATCTGGCAGGGTATTTGATTGGAGCTCTCACCGCCGCGTATGCTGGTGGCTGACACGGTGTTGTGCAGGATAGGATCGAACATGCGCACCTGCCGGCCGAAGGTATCGAGGACAGAATTGGTCAATGCCGGTATGAGCATCTGCATGAAGGTCTGCTTGAGCGGGCTGGGCAGTCCCTCCGCTGTGCAGCGGACCTGCTCCTTGGCGATGGGCGTGATATGCACCGGCAGGCGATGCTCCAGGCTATGCAGGAAGCGCGACACCCGCGCCATGATGCCTCCGCGCTCGGGCCACGCCCCGTGTCCGCCCTTGCCGTAAATATTGGCTATCAGGCCGCAGCCCTGCTTCTCCGCCACCATGATGGGGTAGAAGCGATGTCTGAGTATGTGCGAGGTGTAGCCGCCGAATTCGCCGATAGCATATTTAACTCCCTGGAAAAGCTGTGCCTGGCTGGTGACAAGGTATTCGGCGCCCCAGGTACTGCGGCTCTCCTCGTCGCTGAGCACCGCCAGCAGCACATCGCCGGCCGGCACCAGGCCGTCGGATTTAGCGCGTACCAATACCGCCAGCATCATGGCGATGCCGCCCTTCATATCCAGCGCGCCGCGTCCCCAGATGTATCCGTCCAGCTCCTCGCCTGAGAAGGGATTGAGCCTCCACTTCTGATTGGCGGTGGTTACGACGTCTATATGCCCGTACATCAGCAGAGGGGGCGCCGAGCCGCTGCCGGGTATACGCGCGATCAGGTTGGGCCGCGACGATTCCCCCGCCACGATGGTGTTCTGAACGCCCGCCCAGTCCAGCAGCCCCTTGATGTAGTTGATGCAGGCAGCTTCGTTCCCCGGCGGGTTGACCGTGTTATGGCGGATCAGGTATTTAAGGATCTCGGACGGTTGCGTATAGCCTGCTGGCTGTTCCTGAGAAGTCGGGCTGCTCATCGCATTTCTCCTGTTCTCGTGCGGCGCACTCGTGGGAACTTACTGCCCGGCCCATTGTAGTAAATGCCCGTTGCGCTGTCCAGCGCAGGCCGGCATTTACCTGCGGCAGCCGTTTTCCAGGCTTATTGACTTGTCCCTGAGGTCTAACTATTATTACCGGAACGGAGCTGAACGAATTGAACGTTCCTTTCGGTAGCAGATTTAGTCTGCCTGAGCTGGGCAATGACTTTCGTGTAGCCATTTTTCTGGTTTTTAAAGCCATCGCCAGGGGCAACAAGTATACGCTGGTGCTGACCATTCTGGTCACCACGCTGGCTTTCATCAACATTGTTTTCACCTCGTCCATTATGAACGGGGCCATCAGCAAGGCCTACCAGCAGGCGCAGGAAAACTATGTCTCCAACATCGTGATATTGCCGGCCATGGACGATAAATACATCAGCCAGGTGCGGCAGCTCAAGACCAGTATCGATACTCTACCCGGCGTAGTAAGCAGCAGCTCACGCTATGCCCAGTCGGGTCTGATCAGGTACGATCCGGAAAAAGATAACCTGGATGTGCGCGAGAAAGCCTGGAACATCAAATCGATCAATCCCGAGGAGGAGATAAAGGTAACCAACCTGCAGAACTATATGATCGCCGGCAGGTACCTGGAGGAGGGCGACCGCAACCAGATCATTATGGGAAGGGAGATATCGGGAGGCTACGGGGCCAGCTTCCAGATATCCTCGCTCAAAGGGGCCAGGGTTGGGGATGAGGTGACTATAATCTACGGAAACGGGGTCAAGCGCGACTACAAGATAAAGGGAATCTACAATACCTATTTCCCCCTGGCCGACCTCAACGTATTCGTGACGGAGAAGGAGATGGAGTCGGTGCTGGGCCTGCACAACCGGGCCTCCGAGGTGCTGGTCAAGACGGACGGCTCTGTGCCCGAGCGTGTTTACATCGACCGCCTCAGGACCATGGGCATAGAGCCCGAGCAGATCAACGTCTGGATGGACTTCATCGGCTATATCAGCGGTCTGACGCAGACCTTCGACATCGTTAAAAATATCGTTACCTTCATCGGTCTGCTGGTGGCGGGTGTGACCATCTTTATCGTCATCTTCATCGCCACCGTCAACCGCCGCCGTCAGATAGGTATACTCAAAGCCATCGGCATGAAGGAACGCATAATCATCCTTTCCTATATACTGCAGGCTGCATTTTATGCCTTCCTGGGAATTGTTGCCGGGCTTGTTTTTATCCATATCGGCCTGGTGCCGTACTTTGTGAGGAACCCTCTCCCCATGCCCATCGGGCTGGTCAGCCTGGCGCTGGTGAGAAGCGACATGGCTGTTGCCATAGTGAGCATGCTGCTGGTCAGCGTGGTGGCCGGCTTTATCCCGTCATGGATGGTGACGCGGCAGAATATCATCAAGGCTATCTGGGGCTGAGAAGATGGCAATTATTGAAGCTAAAGGTCTGCAAAAAACATTCGGCGGCGCTGTGCCGGTCGAGGCGCTCAAGGATATTAACCTGTGGATAAACGAGGGGGAATTCGTGGGTATCATGGGCCCCAGCGGATCGGGCAAATCGACCCTTCTGCATATGCTGGCGCTGCTGGACGATCCCACGGCCGGCAGGATTATCGTGGACGGCACCGATGTCGAG
>JBAZLT010000190.1:0-4310 GCA_041650115.1 Dehalococcoidia bacterium
GGCAACTCCATGGATTTCTTCAGGCCGATCGAGGAACTGGAGAAGGAGTTCCTGGAAAACAGGCTGCAGTTCGCCATAGACGATTCGGCGCTGCTGGAGGGCCGCGTGAAAAGCTCCGGCCTGGTGCTGTATTTGGCCGACAACAGCGGGGAAGTCTTTTTCGACATGCCGCTGCTCCATCTGATGCGGAGGTATGCCAGGACCATCTACGTGGTGAAGGAGCTGCCCGTGCAGAACGATGTCACCGTCGAAGACATAGGCAGGGCCGGTCTGGTGAAAGAGGCCGGCGAGGTCATCACCACGGGGACCGCCACACCGGGAGTGCTGTTAGACCTGGCCTCGGAGGAGTTTAAACAGGCTTTGGCCGCGGCCGATTTTATTTTCGCCAAGGGCATGGGTTATTATGAGACGCTGGACGAGCTGCCCCCGCAGGGGAGGATATTCTTCTGTCTTAAGGCCAAGTGCGGTCCGGTGGCAAGGTCGCTGGGTGTGCCGCTCAACAGCTTCGTAGCGAAATTGCACTGAGGCACAAGCGGGATCAGTATATGAAGTTCCAACGGCCGGAGATAATCAGACCGCCCAGCGAGCATGCCAGTTACTACCTGCCGCTCACCTCGGGCTGCTCCAACAACACCTGCGCTTTCTGCGCCTTTTCCTTCACCAACCTGGGTATACGCGACCTGCAGGAGGTGAAGGACGAGATCGACGCCATGTCCCTTTATATGAAATCCCGCGCAACACTGCCCGGCCAGCCCGACATCGTATATGCCATCCTGCGGCGCTGGGACGGCAGGCGCGTCTTCCTGCAGGACGGGGACGCGCTGGTCTATCCCTATCCCAGGCTGCTGGAAGCGCTGCAATATCTGAACGGGAAATTTCCTTCACTGGAACGTATAGCCAGCTATGCCACACCCCAGGACGTGCTCAGGCGCAGCGTGGCCGAGTTGAAGGCGCTGGAGGAGCTCAAGCTGGGCATCCTCTATATGGGCGTGGAAAGCGGCGACGACGAGGTGCTTAAAAAAATCAAAAAAGGGGCCACACACGACGAGATGGTGGAGGCGGCGGCCAGGGTCAGGGAGGCGGGAATACTGCTCTCGGTGACCGTGATACTCGGCCTGGGGGGCGTGCAGGGCAGCCGGCGGCATGCCATGGAGACAGCGCGCATCATGACTGAGATGGACCCCGACTATGCGGGCGCGCTCACCCTGACACTGATACCCGGCACACCCCTTTACCAGGAGTGGGAGCAGGGGAACTTCGAGCTTATCACGCCCTTCGATTCCCTCAAGGAGCTGAGGATGATTGTCGAGCAGGCCGAGTTCTCGGATTGCTTCTTCAGCTCGATGCATGCCTCCAATTACTTCGCCATACGCGGAAGCATGCCGGGCGATAAAGGTAAAGTACTGGCCCAGCTCGATGCGATCCTGTCGAAAAAGGACCCCGCGCTGCTGCGGCCGGAGTTTTTACGGGGGCTGTGATGAAGCGGTTTAAATATGCTCCAGCACCTTCGAAAGATCCGAGATAACGATACAATCGTGTGATACAGCGCCGTTGCGGCTGATCAGTATGGGCTTCATGCCCACCCCCCTGGCCCCCACGATATCCTGCTCATAGACGTCGCCTACGAAGACGGACTCATCCGCCCTGACGCCTGCCCTGTCCAGTGCCAACTGAAAGATCTCCGGCCTGGGCTTGTCGAAGCCAACCTCGAAGGAGGTGACCTTGTAATCGAGGTAAGGTTCGAAGCCGAGCTCGCGGCAGTAGGAGTCTATCTCCTGCCCCACATTGGAGATGAGGCCGGTTGTCAGCTTTCTCTGCTTGACCAGCTTCAGCGCGGGTACGGAATCGGGGAACGATTTGAAGACCCAGCCCCTGCTGAAGGCTGTGGCCAGCATCTGCAGCGCCTGCTCGGGCGTGGCGCCCGTCCCCGCCAGTATCCTCACGCCGTATTCTTTGTAAACAGCGATCTTATCCTCCTGCTCACGCTGGCGCACGGGCTTTTTGAAGTTCTCGGCGCGCCAGTAGGCGTCGGCCTCGGGCAGCGCTGCGGTTATCATGGCCGGCGTGACCTGCACGCCCAGGTCCCTGGCAATTCCCGAGTAGGTCTCCTCACGCGGTGGATCGAAGTAGGCCAGGGTATTGAAGAAATCGAAAAAGACGGCTTTGATCATGGCAAGCATAAATTATGATGTGTGAACGCGTTTAATGTCAATTTCCACCGCCTTGACAGACATCGTGCCGCTTGCTTATGATGCTACGGAAATGAAACTCACCGTCATCGATGCCTTGAGCCTGGGCGACGCCTGGTACCAGTGCCTGCAGAAGGCCCTGACCGAAGGCCGTGAATACAGGATAGAGCAGGGCAGTTTTGAAGGCATGCGCCGCAAGGAGATCGAGCTGGTGGCCATCAATATCAGCAACCCCGGCATTCGTCCGCTCAGCCCGGATGTGCCGCCCGGCGTGCCGCTGCCGACCACGGATGAGGTGATCGAGGAATACATGTCCTACCTGATGACGCCGGACAGGCAGGAGAACGAGGAATACACCTATGGCGAGTTCCTGTCGCCCCAGATCGAAGAGGTGATACAGCGCTACAAGAAGGGCTTCGACACCAATCAGATGTGCATGTGTGTGGGCAATGAAAAGAGCCTCTACCAGGCCGACCCGCCCTGCCTGCGCCTGGTTGATACGCGTGTACAGGACGGCGCCCTGCATTTCATACTCTACTTCCGCTCCTGGGACCTGTGGGGCGGCATGCCTACCAACCTGGGCGGATTGCAAACGCTGAAAGAATATATGGCGGGCGAGATCGGCGTACAGGACGGTGAGATACACGCTTTCAGCAAAGGCCTGCACCTCTACGAGCATGCCTGGGACCTGGCCAAAATGGTCCTGCGCATGCCGCTATCCTGATTCAGTCGACCGGCCGCACTATGGTCTATTTCTGCCCTGACGGCTCCAGAGTGAGTACCCGTTTGAGATCTTTTGCATCGGTGTAATGCGCGGGAACCTGGCCGCCCACGGACCAGGTCTCGGCCAGGTCGCTGTAGTAGGGGCTGAGGTACATACCGGACTGTCCCGGCGGGCTCACGATGGTCATGGTGCTCAGGTCGGACATATCGACCACGATCCTGATGGCGGCGCCGCTGTACATATCGTAGGGATGCGCCCGGTCCCACCACCCGGCATGGATGGTGAAATCGTCGCCGGCATAGGTCAGCGGGCTGAGGTTGAGGAAGGGAAGCACGCTGCCCAGGGGATGCTTGATGGTCATCTTGTGCACCGTGCCCCAGGCCCAGTTCCGCGGGTCGCTGCTCAGCCTGGCCGACAGCTCGTTTACGGCGTCCCGCATGCTCTTCATCACCATGTCGTCGCGTGTCTCCTTGACCGCGGTCGTGGAGACATCGTCCCATATCTCGTTGTTGTTATCACCCATGTACCTGATCAGCCACTGCGTGGGTATGGAAACATGCAGGTCCTTGAAAAGCTCGTCCACGATCTCAGTCCCCAGCTTGTTATACAACGTATTCTGGATGAGGTAGGTACTGAACGAGTTGAAGAGCGTGGCCTGCGGGCTGTCCGTGGTTATAGCGTAATCCCAGTCCTTGAAGACGGCCACGTATCTGGCCAGTGACCGGTCGCCGCCGCATACCCTCTGTATCTCCGGCACCCAGCGTTTGGCAAGGTGCGAGCCCACATCGTTCTGCATGTTGCGTATCTCGTCCACGGTGAACTTGTCCCTGGCATTGGCCATCTCCTCGAAGCGGAAGGGCCTTTCAAAGAGGAAGTAGGCTGTGCCGTAGTAATCACCCGGCTCCGGCATCTGGTTGAACGAGGCCAGGTAGCCCCTGGCCGGGTTGAGCTCGTAAGGGTGGTCTTCGAAGGGGATGAAGCCCGTCCAGTCGTACTGCCCCTTTTCGCCCGGCACGGGTATGGGATTGTCGCCCGATTTCCTGATGGGGAAAGTGGTGATGTACTGGTAACCGATGTTGCCGTCCATGTCGGCGTAGCCGAGGTGGACGCTGCCGCCGCGTACCTTGCCGAGTGTCCGGCGGAACTCATCGAAGTTTCCGGCGCGGTTCAGCCCCAGCAGCCCTTCAACGGTGCCGTCGTTGCCCATCAGCCCGGGCCACAGCATGGTGCAGTTGGGCGGCAGCCCTTTCATGACATCCGAGACGACAGGGCCGTGCCTGGACACCTTGACCTTGAATTTCTCGTCCCTGAGGCCGTCCTTCCCCTTGACCTTGATGGTCTCGTCGATGATCTGGAAGTCCCTGTAACCGTCCTCGGTCAGGTACTGGTCGGGGTTG
>JBAZLT010000191.1:0-4301 GCA_041650115.1 Dehalococcoidia bacterium
CAGTGGACGCACCCGGCTGACCTCCAGCCTGGTCGATAACAAGTATCCCGCATGGTCCCCGGATGGCAGTAAAATCGTCTTTTATTCCAAGCGTGACTGTATCAACGACAACGGGGAAATCTATACTATGAACGCCGACGGCAGCAACCAGACTCGTGTCACGCGCAGTGAGTGTACCGACACAGGATTGGCAGACTGGCGCTGAGACGAATATCCCGCGGCGGCCGGGGCCGCGTGAGATTGCTTGTACCCACTCATTTCGTTCAAGTACAATTGTGGCCAAATGAAATTTATCGACGAGTTCCGCGATCCGGGCCTGGCACGCAGACTGGCCGATAAAATCGCACAGATATCCACCAGGCCGGCACGTCTCATGGAATTCTGCGGCGGGCACACCGTCGCCATAATGCGCAATGGTATCAGGCAGCTGCTGCCGTCCCAGATCGAAATGCTCTCGGGTCCCGGCTGCCCCGTATGCGTCACGGCCAACCGCGATATAGACAGGGCCATCGCACTCTCCCTGTCTCCCGAGGCAATAATCACAACGTTCGGCGATATGCTCAAAGTGCCGGGCAGCTATTCCAGCCTTCAGCAGGCCCGCGCGGCAGGCGGCGATATCCGCATCGTGTACTCCACCCAGGACGCATTGCAGACGGCGCGCGACAACCCCGGCAAGCCCGTGATCTTCCTGGCGGTGGGTTTCGAGACAACGACACCCACGGTGGCCTCAGCCATACTGCAGGCGGAAAGGGACAAGATCAATAACTTCTACATCCTCTGCAACCTCAAAATGACCCCGCCTGCCATGCGCGCACTGCTTGAACTGGGCGAAGTCCGCCTTAACGGCATCATCTGCCCCGGCCATGTCAGCACCATTATCGGAACGGGCCCGTACCAAGCATATGCCAGGGATTACGGCGTGGCTTGCGTTGTCGCCGGCTTCGAGCCGGTTGATATCCTGCAGGCAGTCGAGATGCTGATCAAGCAGATCGAAGAAGGAACCGCCCGTGTCGATATCGCATACACACGCGGCGTCAGGCCCGAGGGCAACATCAGGGCCCAGGAGCTGATGAGGGATGTTTTCGATCCCATCGATGCCTGCTGGCGCGGCATAGGCGATATCCCCCGCAGCGGATTCAAGCTGAAGGATAAATACGACCGCTACGATGCTGCGCTCAGGTTCGATATCGAGCTGCCCCCTGTGAAAGAGCATGCGGGATGCCGCTGCGGGGAAATATTGCGTGGTGTAATCAGGCCATGCGATTGTGGACTGTTCGGTAAGGCATGCAACCCGGAAAACCCGGTGGGTCCCTGCATGGTATCCTCCGAGGGCAGCTGTGCCGCCTATTATCAGTATGGAGTATTCAATGGGTGAGAAAATTTTGCTGGCCCACGGCAGCGGCAGCAAATTGAGCCATGACCTCATCTCAAAGGTGCTGGCGCCGCCTATTATGAACCCGGTTCTGGCACGAATGGATGATTCGGCGGTGCTGGAGCTGTCCGGCAGACTGGCATTCACCACCGACAGCTATGTAGTTAATCCTGTTTTCTTCCCGGGAGGAGATATCGGCAGGCTGGCTGTCTGCGGTACGGTCAACGACCTGTCCATGAGCGGGGCAAAGCCCATCTGCATAAGCCTGGCCCTGATAATCGAAGAGGGGCTGGATATCGACGACCTCCAGCGTATCATGACATCGGTAAAAGATACGGCGGCCGAAGCGGGAGTCCGGATAGTCACGGGCGATACCAAAGTTGTCGAGCGAGGCAAAGCGGACCGCCTGTTCATCAACACGTCAGGCATCGGCCTGATCGAAGGCGGCGCCGATATATCCGGTTCAAATGCCAGGCCGGGAGACAAATTGATACTGAGCGGGGGCATAGGTGAGCATGGTATGGCGGTGATGAGCCGGCGCGAAGGCCTTCGCCTTTCGCTTCCCGTAACCAGCGACTGCGCTCCCCTCAACCATCTGGTATCATCCATGCTTTCCGCCAGCAAAAATATACACAGCCTGCGCGATCCGACCAGGGGAGGGCTGGCCGCCACGCTCAACGAATTCGCCAGGCAGTCGGATGCCGGCATCATGATCGAAGAAGATAAGATCCCCGTTCACGACGGTGTACGCGGGGCCTGCGAGCTGCTGGGGCTCGACCCCCTGTATATAGCCAATGAAGGCAAGCTGATCGCCGCGGTGGCTGAAGCCGACGCCGACAAGGTGCTGGAAGCCATGCAGAAAAATAAATACGCACGGCAGGCGGCGATCATCGGTGAAGTAACCGGCGAGCACAGGGGCAGGGTGGTGATGAAGACCGGTATAGGCTCTTCGCGCATCGTGGATATGCCGGTAGGGGAGATACTGCCCCGCATATGTTGAGCTATCTATGAAGAAGCCGGGCGTAATGGTACTTGGCATCGGCAACCTGCTCTGCAGCGATGACGGCATAGGCATACGCACCGTTATGGAGATGAGGCTGAAGGATGAATACAGCAGCATCCGCCTTATCGATGGAGGCACCAGCCCGGACCTCATATCTTTACTGGATGGCGACATTGACAGGATTATTATTGTGGATGCGCTGAGGGGCGGAGGGAGTCCGGGTGATATTTACTGCCTTGAGCTGCACGAGGAGAATATTGAGGATAGCGCGGCAACATCCCTGCACGGCATGGGCGTAATCGACAGCCTGAAGCTTCTCAAACAAATCGGGCGGAAGCAACCCCGGGTAACCTTGATCGGCATAGAGCCCAGCGATACATCTCACGGCCTTCACCTTTCTCCCGTAATCGAGTCAAAGTTGCCAGATATAATGCAGGCCGTGAAAAGCGAGATAGCCCGTCCGGATTGAAATGGGTTGCCGGTTATGTTTAAATTAAATTGATTTGGAAATCCAACCGCTTTCGAATAAATTTAAAAGATGAGCCCCAAGGAATTCGATCAGGACACCAAAGACAAGGCCTTCATACGGCAGAAAAGGCTATGCGCCCACTGCGGAGATGAGATAGCAGTCGATTCAAGCTTCGCGCATCTCAAGAAGCCGGCTGAACTGGGAGGGGATACCTCGCTGCATAACTGCGTCATACTCTGCCAGAAATGCCATCTGCAGTATGGCCATATTGGGAAATGGGCTAAATTCGTGATAACCCAGGAGTATCCGCACTTTTCGGCCGACGGCATGCCGCACTGATATGCAGCAGACTTGACTCCTCTATACTACCTCCTGCCTGAAAAACACCATCAGACCGGAATGACAGCCACCACCTAATCCGGCATCGCCCGTCCCGCTACGGTTTGACCAGGCTGATAACGTCATCCCCGACAACGTACCGGTACTGTGTCCCCTCCATCACAACTTTCCAGATCCCATAGCTTCCCGCAATGCGTTCACCGGATGAGTTAAAGGTGATGGAACCGCTGGCTCCGGGATAGTTTTTGCCGACAGCGAGAAGAGCATCCCGAATTGCGCTGCCGCTATAGGTATTGGCCCTGCGCAGGGCTAACGCGATCAAATTGATGCCATCGTACATGTTGTCGCAGTAGATAGTGGGAGCGAACTGATAAGCATTATTGAAGCTATAAACAAACGCCTTGTAGACAGCGGCCTTCTTATCCGGCACGGGCACAGTACCCGTCACGGCTTTTTCCATAAATTTGGCCGCATCGAGATACTTGTCCAGCGGCATATCGTATGAACCATCGACAGCTATCCAGGGCAGATCATCCATACCGGCCTTAAGCGCCTGCGCATAGACGACGGCACCGTCGGCATACAGCCCTACGTGCAGCACGCAGTCGGGGTTGGCTTCCTTAATAGTATTAAGCTCCGACAGGTAGCTCAACTTGGCAGGATCATACGCAAGCGACGCAACGATCTCCGCATTACCCTTTAAATAATCCCTGGCAACGGCCTCAATCCCTTTGCCGTAAATAGTATCCTGGACAAGCATGGCGATCTTTTTATAGCCTTTGTCCCTGATGAGCCCTGAAACAACGCCGCCCTGCAGCGAATCGCCGGGGCAGGTCCTGTAAGTCCACCTGGACCAGCTGTAACCCGACAGGGCGCTCGACGTAGCTGACGGCGACACGAGCAGCACTCCCTTGCTCTCAAGGTAAGGGCCTGCCGCCATAACGGCCTCGCTGCTGTCGCAGCCTACCATGACCTGTACCTTCTGGTCCTCGACCAGCTTATGAACCGCGTACAGCGCCGTAGCCGCTGTAGGCCCCTGGTCTTCCACCACCAAACGGAGCTTTTTGCCGTCCAGACCTCCCCGCCCGTTGATCTCATCAACGGCGAGCTGGGCGGCC
>JBAZLT010000192.1:0-4255 GCA_041650115.1 Dehalococcoidia bacterium
CCGGGCAATTACCGTTTGCCCGGGCTGCGCCGTTATGCTGAAAAATGAATTTCCCACCCTCACGGAAAGCGATCCGGCATTGCATGAGAAGGCCGTCAGCCTTTCCGGCAGAGTGCGCGATCTGTCACAGCTATTGTCCGAACTCGGTAAAAAGCCTGCAGCAACGGCTGCACACGAAAAGAAGGTGACCTATCACGATCCCTGCCATCTCAAACGCGGCCTCGGTATATCCTCAGAGCCCAGGCAGTTGATAGAGGCGGCCGGCTACAAACTGGTGGAGATGAACGACTCAGACGCCTGCTGTGGCTTTGGAGGCGATGCCTTGCTGTCCCATCCCGAGCTGTGCGGCTCCGTGCTGCAGCGCAAGCTGGCCAACATCGAAGCGACAGGTGTGGATACAGTTGTAACAGCCTGCACGGCCTGCGTGCTGCAGCTGCGCGGCGGGCTGCATAAAAAGAATAGCCCCATCAAGGTGGTGCATATCGCCGACCTGCTGGCCGGTCGGCTTTAAGGCGGACACTTAGCGCAGACGGAGCGGAAGAGCGTGGTGCTTAGATAGCGGTCGCCGCGGTCAGGCAGTATCACCACAATGTTGCCCCTGTCCATCTTTGCAGCGATGTGGACAGCGCCGGCCACAGCCGCCCCGCTGGACATGCCCACGAAGACCCCCTCCCTGGTGGCCAATATCCTGGTCATCTCGAACGCCTCCCCATCCTCCATCACGATCTTTTCATCGAATCCTTTAGTGTCATAGATGCCGGGAACGATAGATTCGGTCATATTTTTCAGGCCCTGTATGGAATGGCCCACGGTTGGTTCGATAGCCACGATGCGCACTCCGGGTATCTTCTCCCTGAGGTATTTTCCCGTGCCGATCAGCGTTCCCGATGTGCCCAACCCGGCGACAAATACGTCCACCTGGCCGTTGGTCTGCGCGAATATCTCCGGGCCGGTGGTTTCGTAGTGTGAGAGAAGATTGTTGGGATTGTCGAACTGGTTGGGCATGAAATATTTGCCCGGCTCCTGCTCAATGAACTGGCGGGCCCGCCGGATGGCGCCGTCGGTGGCTTCCTTGGCCGGAGTAAGGACAACCTCGGCGCCGAAGGCCTGAAGACAAATCTGGCGCTCGGTACTGACGCACTCCGGCATAAAGAGCTTGACTTTATAGCCCCTGGCCGAGCCGATCATGGCCAGCGCAATCCCCGTATTGCCCGAGGTGGGCTCGACGATTATCTTGTCCCGGGTCAGCTGCCCGCTTTCCTCGGCCTTTTTGATCATATAATAGGCCGGCCTGTCCTTAATGGAACCGCCCGGGTTACACCCCTCCAGCTTGGCCAGTATTCTCACCCTCGGATTAACCCCATCCAGCGGTCCAAGCTCCACCAGTGGAGTATTGCCGATGGCGTCGAATACCCTGTGTTTGATCTCACTCATAACGGTCATCTCCTTTGCCGCTGTCTTTTCACAGGCTCGCCAGGTAGGCATCCTTATTATTCATAAAATCCCGGTATATCTGGTAGTATTCCGTGTCTACATACTTGATCGGCCTTATGGGCACGCTGTCGAAATCATAGATGACCGCCCCAGGAAAGGCCAGCAGGATAGGCGAGTGGCTGGTGATGATAAACTGCGCGTGTCCGTCCGTGCTCATCTCCTTCAGCAACTTGAGCAGCTTGAGCTGGCTCTTGGGCGAAAGGGCCGTCTCCGGTTCGTCCATGAAGTAAACGCCCTTTATCTTATAGCGGGAAGTGAAGAATGAGATGAGCGACTGGCCGTGGGACTGCGTGAGCAGGGAATCCCCGCCGAAATATTCGAGCATGCCGGGGTCTGAATGTGCCCACTCGTCGAGGTAGCGGGCGAAATCGTGAAAGATCTGCGAGCTGAAATACGACCCGGGCACCGGGCCTGCCTTCCACTCTACATCGATGTACTCATGAAAGCGGCCTTCGTAGGGATTGTACTTGTAGCGTGCGCCGTCGGTATCCTCCCAGATGTGTATACCGCATCTCTGACAGATGGCTTTCAGCAGGGTGGATTTGCCGGTTCCGTTCTCGCCCGCAAAGAAAGTAACCGGACCCTGGAAATCGACCGAGGCGGTCTTATTGAAGATATCCAGGTTGAAGGGATAACAATCCCCGCTTGGATACCTCTCTGAATGGAGGACGACTTTGTTGATGTGCATTGTAGATATCGGTCAGGATTGATATTATAACATAAACGGATACAGCTATATGATTGTCATCCAGCTTTCGCTGGATGCGGAGGAATTGGCCATTGTTGACTGAAAGGATACTGGAGAATTTCGAGGTTGCCGTAGATCCCCAGGTTATACTGGCGGTACACGGCTACGGCGCAAACAGAAAGCCGCGCCCTGCCATCGTCGAAATGGCCACCTCCTCGGCCGCAGAGGCGGAGCGCCTGGTCAGGCCACGCGCAATCTACCGCGAGTTTCCCCTGGCACAGCTGGGCCTGGACAGTGTCACCCTGCAGAACGGGATTCAGTTCAGCATCGGACGAAGGATCAGCAAGCTATGGGAGGGCGGCCGGGCGCTCGGCGTAGCGCTTTATACGCTGGGTCCTCAGCTTGAGGAACGGGTATCAGGTTTAACGCAGCAAGGGCAGCAGATGGAGGCGCTTAGCCTCGATATAGCGGGGACAATTGTTCTGGGACTGGTTGGCATGCAGGTACAGCAGATGTCCTGTCAGCGCCTGGGCGAGCAGGGGGAGGAGGCGGGACCCTGGCTGAATCCAGGCTATCTCGACTGGCCTCTGACCGACCAGCGCCTGATCTTCAATATACTCCCGGCTGAAAATATCGATGTAAAGTTAAACGACTCCTGCATGATGATACCCCGTAAATCGGTCACCATCTGCGCGGGCATCGGGATCAAAGGATCAGCAGCCGGATTCAACCGCTGCCGTCACTGCGGCGTGGCCAAATGCCAGTTCCGCAGGGTCACGCTACCGCAGGATAGCGATGCGTCCGATTAGTCGCTGTAACCAACCTGTTGCTGACGTAAACATATGTACTCCGAAATCCCGTATAACCTGAACTGATAACAACTTTCTAATCGACTTCCGTATATTTTCCTGAATAACCCCCCGTTAACACTGCTCATATGCTCAGGTGACACCTATTGACAAATCATAGACGATTTATGTATTATGTAGTAAATGAATGTTTAATTGTTTATATGAATGATTAATTATTCATTTTTGCCTTCATATTAAGCATGGTTGCTGTTGAGGAGACGTTTGCTTTAAGTCATTTTTACAATTCACCGCAACTCTGGTCTGTGTATTCCGTGCTCCGAGATGATTACGTTTAAAAATAAAAATATTTAGGAGGTTTGTATCAATGGCTAAGTCCAACAGGGTGGCTGTGATCACGGGTGGGGCCCGCGGAATCGGCAAGGGTATTGCGCGAACTTTCACCAAACGGGGTATCGATGTCGTGATAGCGGACAGGGACGGCGACCTGCTTGATAAAACGGCAAGTGAATTGAAGTCAGCCGAGGCATCCATCTTCGGGTTCAAGGCAGATATCAGCAAGGTCGATGAGGTCGATAAGTTGTTTGATTTCACCATGAAACAGTTCGGAAGGGTTGACATCCTGATCAATAATGCCGGGGTCGCCGAGCCTTTAGTGCCGATAACGGAAGTGGACCTGAAGGTCATGGATGAGATCATAAACGTCGACTTTAAAGGTGTATTCTACTGCTCACGACGTGCCGTGAAAGAAATGAAGCCGCGAAAGAGCGGAAATATCATCAATATGGGCTCAATCGATGGATACGTCTCTTTACCCGGCGTGATTTACGGTCCCATGAAAGCCGCAGTCCAGCGCTTCACCACTGTGCTTGCCCGCGAGCTCGCCAGTATTCCCATACGGGTCAATTGCATTGTCCCCGGCCTTGTCCTCACGGAGCTGATGGATGAGCTCAGCGACCGGGATGTCGAGCTGATGCTGAAATATGTGCCCATGCACAAAGCCCTTGTGCCTGAAGACGTGGCAAACCTGGCGTATTTTCTGGTCTCCGATGAAGCGCGATACATTACAGGATCGGTTATCCCGGCGGATTCAGGCGCATCATCCGATGCAGGATGGCATGCATTCGGACTGTAAACATTCCTGCCATAGTGCGGCCGAATAATTGAATCAGGAGAAACCAAAGATGATGATCAATACAGTGCTGGGACCTATATCACCCGAAAAGATGGGCAAGACCCTGGTGCACGAGCATTTCGTGTGCAG
>JBAZLT010000193.1:0-4248 GCA_041650115.1 Dehalococcoidia bacterium
GTTCCTTACCCATCAATTTAATAAATTCATGGGGGAGATGGAAAAACTGGTGGGGCATCCAATTTCAGACGAAGACTTGAAGCGCAGTATCGGTGTGCTGGAGAGAACCCGGCATCTGATAAAAAGGCTGTATGAGATGAGGAACTGGGAGGCTCCGTCGCTGACCGGAGCGGAGATGCTGGGCATAACGACGGCAGCCATGCTGATGCCCAAAGAGGAATTCAACGAGAGGGTCGAGGCTTTGCTGCCCTTCCTGGAGAAAAGGAAGATACCCGCCGAGAAGTCCCGCCCGAGGCTACTGGTATCCAGCGACCGTCTGGATAATCCCGGCCATCTGGCAGCCATCGAAGAGGCCGGGTGTTTTATCGCTATGGACGACCTGGACACAGGCAGCCGTCACTACTGGCGGAATGTTGAGGTAGGATCAGCCAGCTCTCCTGCGTTGCGCCAGGAGATGGTATCGGCCCTGGCGAGGAGGTACCTGATGCAGCCGGCCAGCCCCAGAATGTTGAACTGGGAGGACCAGGTCGACCAGGTTATCAACTGGGTGCGCGACTATAATATCCAGGGCGTAATCGAGCTTCCGCAGGGATTCTCGCGCTACCGCGAATTCCGGGCCAACTACTTTAAGAACAGGCTGGAGGAGGTCGGCATACCCGTGATGTCTTACCGCAGGGAATACATCGTCTCCAACGTGGGACAGATGAAGACCAGGGTCGGCGCATTCATCGAGATGATCGAATCCAAAGCCTGAATATGCCGGATAGCGAATAATTTTAGGGAGAATAAGATGACTTGGCTTGAGCAGGAAATAGCAAGAAATCAAAAAAGGATAGATAAAATCAACGCAAATCCCGATTCCACCAAAATCAAGGCCAACAAGCTGCTTTATGAGCTGGAACGTGACCTGAGGATCGCGCAGATGGAGGCCTGGAAGACGGGAAATAAACCGCTGATCAACTCGGACCACCTGCCCCCGCTGGTTTATGCTATGGGCGGCATCGGTATAGACATGACAGGCGCTGCGGACAGGACCATGCTGGCGACCGAATATTTCAATATCCTGAGGTCAAACAATTTCCCGGATGACGCCTGCGACCGCACCATCGTAATTATCGCTCTCACTGTAAGCAAAAACTTCCCGCCCCCCAATTTTGTTATCTCCACCTCTTTCGCCTGTCCCATGGAATGCGTATCCCCCAAAGCCATCGGCGAGTACTACAATCTGCCAACCTTCCATATAGACACCACACTGGAGATAAGCGATGCCGGCCTGACTTACGTGACAGACCAGATCGGCGAGATGATCGAGTTCGCCGAGGCCAAGGTGCCCGGCATAAAATACAGCGAAGAGCGGCTTTTATATGCCCTTGAATATGATAAAATCGCCCACGAGTGCGCCAAAAAGATACATCAACTGAGGAAGAGGGTGCCCTGCCCCCTGGCCGGCCAGGACGCGTTCCGTATTCCCAGGATCCCCTCCATGTATCCCGATCCCAAGAAGGGCGCCGAGTACTGGAAGCAATTTGCTGAGGAGATGACCGATCGGGCGGAAAAGGGCTATGGCGTGCTCCCGGATGAGAAGCTCCGCTTCCTCTGGGCTGTGACCGGCCCCTTCTATTTCAATCCTTTCGACATCCTGGCCAAAAGAGGCGTGGCCGTGCCGGCGCTTCAATTCGGCGTTATGAGCCGCTGGTTCGGCGCCGAGTACGGACTTTTCGGCGATGAGACGGAATACGGGCGCAAGCTGACTCCATTTGAGGAGCTGGCCCGCTTCCTGAACGGCAATACCTGGGCGGGCGTGGGCCACCGCTGGGTGGACAGCACCGTGAACATGGCCAAGGATCTTAAATGCGACGGAATTATCTATTTCCTGCAGCTCGGCTGCAGCGCCAGCGGCGGAGTCTCACGCCTCGTGGCTGAAAAAGCCGAGCGCGAGCTGGGCATACCGACACTGATGCTGGAGGGAAGGCAACTCGATCCCTTCTACAAGAGCCAGCAGGAATCGGAAGAGGAGATGAACGCCTTCATCGACCTGTGCCTGAACAAGAAGAAGTCAAAGTCCAAGTAAGTTACTCCTTATTAATAAGAATGCCCCGCCTTGAAAGGCGGGGCATTCTTATTTCTGATTATCGTTATCTATTATTTTCGTTGAATGCCGGTATCCTCAAGCCGGCGCAGGATGGATGAGGAACCCTTCACGATCTCTTCAATCACCTGTCCGGCGCTTACGACGTCCTTGATCAGGCCAACCCCGTCGTTGACGCTGACCACACCCTGCACGGTATCGCCCAGGCAAAAGGTCGGGTACATGCGGCTGACCAGGTAGCCGGGCTTGGTCATGGCATGGTTTTCCTGAAGGTTGTAAAGGTCGCCCAGCGGGGCATGTCCCAGCTCCATCTCGTGAAATTTCTGGCTGAACTCGTTCTTCACAGTCCTGACCATGGATACGCCCAGGTTCTTGCCCAGCACTATCGTGTCGGCCCCGGTGGCCTTTATCACGACGTCCTTCACGTTCTGGTGAGCATCGCTTTCACGGGTCGCCAGGAACCTGGTCCCGATGAACGCCGCCTCCGCCCCCAGCGCCAGGGCCGCCATGAACCCGCGGCTGTCCACAATACCTCCGCCGGCGATGACCGGTATTTTAACCGCGTCGGCCAGCTCAGGCACCAGGCACATGGTGGTATGGTCGTCGTTGCCCAGATGTCCTCCGCCCTCATAGCCCTCGGCTATGACGGCATCAACGCCTTCCACCTCAGCGCGTTTGCCGTGCTTGACCGTTGTTACGGTATGAAATACTTTTACGCCCTTGTCTTTCAGCTCTTTTGTATATACCTGCGGGGCCCCCATGGACACGATGGCCACCGGAACTTTCTCTTCGATCACTACTCGCACGAATGCGTCGCTGAACTTCTTGGCATCTCCCATGGCTATGGCGATATTGACAGCAAACGGCTTATCCGTGATGCTTCTGACCTTTTTTATCTGGCTCCTGAGCCGCTCGCCGACCTCCTTCTCATCATTGGCCGGCGTCTTCTGGCCTGCATTGGGTCCGAGCGTACCCAGGCCGCCCGCCGCTGAAACGGCCGATACCAGATCGGCCCCGCTGATCCAGTTCATAGGCGCCTGAATTATGGGGTACTGTATGCCGAGCATCTGGCTGATTCTGGTCTTAATCATCTGGTCTCCTACGCTTTATTCATGGCAGGCAGCCGGTGGAATCAGGCAATGACCTTATCCTTCCTCAGCTTCTTGATCCGTTCTTCCTTGTAACCGATGCCCGTCAGTATCTCCTCGGTGTGCTGTCCCAGAGCGGGCGCCGCGCTTTTGATCTGCGACGGGGTGTCGCCCATGATCCAGGGCAATGCCGTTACCCTGACTTTGCCGGCCACAGGGTGGTCCATTTCCTTAATAGCGCCGACGGCCTGAATCTGAGGGTGCATGGCACCGCCGTACAGCGTTTCATAGTCATAGATGGCCGAACCCATGCCACCGATCTCATCGATCATGGTGATCATCTCGTCGCTGGTCTTATCCAGAAAATAGGTTTCGAACAGGCCCTTCATCTCCTGCGCATCGCGACCCAGTCCGATGGCACGCAGTCCCTTGTACTTGAACCAGGGGTCCTCCAGCAGCTCTCCCAGGCCGACCCGCTTGAGGAACTCGACCCAGCTTTCAAGGGCGGCCTCGATACCCTTTCCCGCCCGCGCCAGCACCGAAAAGACGATCGATCCGTCCTTGGTCTTATAGCCGTGCTCGGCATGATCATAGGGGCCGGTCAGATACCAGCCGCCGTAAGTGTCGGGATTGCAGAAGGCCTGGATCCAGTGGGCGCCCATCTGTATCATGGACCTCAATTTGGCGATGCCCACCTTCTGCCCCACACCGGTCTTGCCTTTGTAATACAACGCCGCCAGTATTCCGCTCAATGCATGGAATGCGGTGGAAGCTTCTACGCAATCGGAGCCGACGCGCACGGGTTCCTCTCCGGGCTCACCCAGGAACTGGATGTACCCGGCCAAGCCCTGCAGCTCAAGCTCGGATGCATGCCTGTTCTTGTAGCATCCCGTCTCGCCGAAGCTGGATATGGAGCAGTAAACGATGTTGTGATTGATGCGTTTGATATCCTCATATCCGACACCGAGCCTGGCGGCGCCGCCTGCGTCGAAGCTCTCGATGAAAACGGACGCCCCTTTGACCAGGTCATAGACTACCTGTCTGCCCTCCGGTTTGGTGAGATCAACAGCA
>JBAZLT010000194.1:0-4243 GCA_041650115.1 Dehalococcoidia bacterium
ATGCAATACCATTGATCGTTTTATTACCTCTGGTGACCTGGGCGCGACTGGCTGCCGAAGGGCATAACTTCTGGCAAACGGTAGTCGGTGCCACATGGTCTGCGTTAGTCTCGATAGTCGTATTGTGGCTATTTGGATTTACACCGTTTCTGGGAGCGCTCTGGTAAGGTTACATTCGTTTTAAGTGTACGTGTTGGAGTTAAAAAATATGGTACCCCTGGTGCGAGTCGAACGCACGACACGCGGTTTAGGAAACCGCTGCTCTATCCACTGAGCTACAGGGGCCCGTAATCAATAACAGGGCATGGCCCTTGTGGGCCATGCCTGTTTTTTACTCCCAGATATTATAAAAGCGCAGCTTTCAATTGTAAAAGATTACACTCGCCGGTCACTGCACCAACGGACCCGGCAGCACTCCACCCTGATATCTGAAGTGGAGGTTGAAGTTGATGCTTCCTCCGGCCGGCAATATCTGACTGGAGGGCGTGATAGATTCCAGCACGCAGCTGGGCGGACCGCCCGAGCTGTAGCTTATAGTGTAGGTCCCGGTTGCCGCATTGGAAAAGCTCTGAGGAACATGGCTGCCCGATTCGATGTAGGGACCGTGCACCACATATCCCACCGAGCCGGACCACGGCTCTCCGTTGAGCGTTGCCGTCACATTCACCGTGCCCCTGGCCTGGCTGTAGAAATTAAGCGTATAGTGGATGCTCCCTCCGGACGACAGGGTCTGTGAGGCTGACGGGCTGATGCTGGAAAGCACCGCTCCCGTCGGGCCGCCCGAGTTGTAGGTCAGAGTGTAGCTGCCCGTGGGCTGAGAGCTGAATGTGGCCGGCACATTATTGCTGGTATGGGAACTGGGACCGATCAGGCTGTAGCTGATGCTGCCCGACCCCATAGCAACCTGCCAGGGCGCTCCGTTAAGCGTAGCGCTCACCGAAATTGTGCCGTATGTCGGCTGCGGCTGCTGCCGGACAAAGTTCATGACGAAATATACAGTACCCCCCGGAGGCACATTCTGCTGATTTGAGGGGGAAATGCTGGATAGCGTTGCGCCCTCGGGTCCGCCGGACCTGTAGTTCAACTGTATGTTGCCGCTTGGAATGTAGCCTACCGTGCGCGGGACGGAATACTCGTTGTCCTCCACAGGACCGTTGATTGTGTAATGCGTCAGCGAGTACTGCACCGCACCCGACCAGGGCATACCGTTGAGCGTAGCACTGGTCTGCACACTGCTGCCTGATACCGGGTTGCTGAAGGCCATGGTGAAGTTAAGCGATCTGCCGCCAACCAGGCTGTCTGAAGCAGAAGGCGAAATGGAAATGAAGTTAGCACCCGGAGGACCGCCGTGGTTGAAGGTCAGCAGGTAACTGCCGGCCGGCATGCTGTTGAAAGTCTGAGGCGTGGCGGTGCCTGATACGGTAACCGGGCCGGTCAGAGTGTAGCTGATAGTCCCGTACCATGAAACACCGTCAAGCGTCGTTGCTATATTGATGGTGCCGGTCGCGCCGGGCGGTGGCGTCGGGCTGCCGCCGGGCGTAACGAAATACCATGCTGTGGCCCAGGGCCCCGTTTCACTTCCGGAAGATGCACGCACACGCCAGAAGTACGTCGAAGCAGTGCTCAATCTTCCGGCAGGCACCACGTAAACAAGCTGTGTCAAACTGCTGTCGTTTACCACAAGGTTCTGAAATCCGCTGTCGGACGCTATCTGCAAATGATACCTGTTGTTGCCTATTCCTACCCAAGTCATGGTAGGCGATAACGTCTGTGTCACGCTGCCGTTGACCGGCGTAGCCAGCACCACCATCAGTGGACTGGTGGGAGCCACGCATCCGACCAGGGTGAATAATACGAGTAATAGGGCTAATACCATTCTATACATAACCACCTCCAATGCAGATTGTTAACAACAGTACAGTTTTAAGGACGCATACGCTTGACGACGAAACCTTCGGGCGTCAAATAGCCCCTGGGGCCCGTATCATCCTGCGTCTTTTTCTCTTCTCTGCGAACTACGACTTCTTTTCCGCCGGTCGGCAGTTCGGCCTTTGCGCCTTTAGCTTTATCCCTGGCAACCAGCACACCCTGCGGAGTCCTGACCGGCTCTGTAGATTCCTTCTCCGCAGCAGCCTGCTCAATATTCTTCGCGGGAGTCTGATCTGCGCGCAGCTCGGACTTGGGCAACTCCCGTGTCCTGATCACCCTTCCACTGCGGCCATATCCGCGCTGCAACCTTTCGGCCGGCGCGGCCGGCTCCTCCACCACAGCAGGCGGCGCCGGGGGAGGAGGCAAAGCTCCTGTCTGGCGCATATCGTTAAGGGTGGACTCGAGGTCCTTGATCAAATCGGTCAGCTCGATTGTATCGACCTCTTCCTCCTCGGCAGCCCAGCTCTCTATCTCCGTAGCATAGTGCTGAAGCTTGAAGCTGTGCTGCTCCAGCTGTTTGATCCAGTCGGCCAGCTCCTTGGAAGCAGTCTGTATATCGGGAATCTCGGTTTCCAGCAGGTTTTTAATTAAATTCTGAACAGCGCTTTTTCGCGGCTTCGCAGCCATTTTCAACCTCGCTTTAACGGCACGGACAATGATTTACAATATCGTGACCGTAAGAAATTATAACAACGCACATTTATCAATGCAATGTGTTGAAACGCGTCAGGCCTTGCGTACAAACACGTGATATTTGCCCCCTACCTCCTCGATGCCAAGATACTCGTTGCCGGTCATTTTGGCCCAGTTGGGCATATCCTGCTTGATGCCCTCATCATCGGCCACCACTTCCAGCACCTGACCGGGCTGCATGGTCTTGATCTGTTTTGTCGTTTGAACAATAGGCATGGGGCAGTACAGCCCGACACAATCAATAGTCGCATCAGGTTTCAGGTTCAGTCCGGTCTTCTCCTGTTCTGCCATGCCAAATCTCCTATTTCTTTTTCAACGGCTTGCCGCACTGGTGACAGACAATCAGCGCTTCCTCCATAATGAGGGCGCCGCAGCTATCACAGCGTCCGAAACTGACCTTGCATACCTCGCAATAAGGATTCTCCGCCACCACCATTTCAACATCGCAGTACGGACAGGTGCAGCGGCAAATGAGAGGCTTCTTATCTTTCTCAGGTTTCGCAGGCATGTTCATCCTCCTCCGGCTCTTCTTTGTCAGTTAAACCGGGTATGTCGATCTTGTTCTTAATTGCGTAGTCCCTGATAGCCTTATGTAAAGCCTGTGCCCCCAGGTTGGAGCAGTGCAGCTTGTTTTTAGGCAATCCCTCGAGCTCCTTGGCTACCAAGGCCGGTGTCACGGTCAACGCCTCCTCCAGCGTCTTGCCCTTGACTAGGTCGCTGACCATACTGGAGACGGCTATGGCCGCGCCGCACCCGAAGGTTTTGTATTTAACATCCTCAATGCGGTTGTCCTTGACCTTTATATAGAAAGTCATCATGTCGCCGCAAACGGGATTCCCTATCTCTCCCACGCCGTCTGCGTCTGCGATCTCGCCCACGTTATGCGGATTCATGAAATGCTGCATTACCTTTTCACTGTAAACAGGCATGGCGATCACCCCTTCTGTTCTTTGAGAAACTTGGAGTATAGGGGAGACATCTGTCTCAGGCGGTCCACCACTCTCGGCAGATTCTCCAGCACGTATTTAACATCCTCGGCATCGTTGTTCGGTCCCAGTGTAAACAGCATGGATCCCTGGGCTGTCTCGTGATTAACCCCCATAGCCAGCAGCACGTGCGAGGCTTTGAGAGCGCGCGAAGTGCAGGCGGAGCCGCTGGCCGCCGCTATGCCCTGGCTGTTGAGCAGCATGAGTATAGCCTCGCCTTCGATAAAGCGCAGGCAGAAGCTGGCATAGCCGGGCAGGCGATTGACCGGATGTCCCGTAAGTATCGAGTGCTCAACCTTGGTCAGCACGCCCTCTATCAGCATATCGCGCAGTACAGACAGCCGCTCCATCCTGCCATCCATATCGCGCCGGGCTATCTCAGCAGCCTTGCCCAGGCCTGCTATGGCCGGCACATCCTCGGTACCCGGCCTGCGTCCACCCTCCTGTATGCCTCCGTCCATCAGGGGAAGCATCCTCACTCCCCGCTTAACCCACAATGCGCCACTGCCTCGCGGGCCGTTGAACTGGTTGCCTGCCAAACTGAGCGCCTGTATACCAAGCTTCTTTACATCAATGGGTATATTGCCGGCGCTGGCTACGGCATCGGTGTGCAGCGCCGGCCCGTCTGTGGGCAG
>JBAZLT010000195.1:0-4200 GCA_041650115.1 Dehalococcoidia bacterium
GACCTCGCTGACGAATACGACTTCCGGCGGCGGCACCACACAGTCGACAATAAAATAAGCTCGATATCCGCAACCATAATTCAATTCAAGCGTTAATATGTTCAGGGAGGATAAAATGAACCGACTCATAAAATTCGCACTGCTGCTGGCGCTGGTTGCCGCGCTGGTGGTCCCGATCGCCTGCGCGCAGAAAAGCGCCGGCGATGAAAGCGTCAAATGGTCCGTGGGCAGCGCGCCGCCTCCGGCGCCTATGGCGCCCGCGCCGTCGTTTCTGTCAAGGGCGGAGACCGCAGCCTATGACAATGACGGCGGGGCGGCGGGCGGACTGACCGGCGATGAAATAGACCGCAAAATAGTCAGGACGGGCAACATATCCGTGGAGGTGGAGGATATCGTCAAGGCTCAGACCGCCATCTCCGATATCGCCCTCCAGTACGATGGATACGTGGTCACCTCCAACCTGAACGCCGCCACGGAGAATCCCCGCGGCTTCATCTCCTTCAGGGTTCCCGCCTTAAAATTCAACGATGCCATGGCAAAATTGCGCCTGCTGGCTGTCAAGGTGACCAACGAAAACACCAGCAGCCAGGATGTGACCGAACAGTACATGGATTTAAAGGCGCAGCTGAGCAACTACGAGGCCACCGAGGCCCAGTACCTGGAGTTGCTCAAGAAGGCCGACAACGTAAAGGATATGCTGGAAGTGCAGCGCGAGCTGTCCAACGTCAGGGGCCAGATCGAGAGGATCAAGGGCCGCATGCAGTACCTTGAGAGGACATCCGACACGTCGCTCATCGAGGTCAACCTGACTAAAACCAAGCCCATCGGCCAGAGCACCTGGGATGTCGGCGGCGTCTTCAAGGGCGCTGTGGACGGATTAATCGCCTTCGGCAAGGTGCTGCTCAGCATACTGATCTGGGTGCTGGTATTCTCACCGGTCTGGATCATAGCCCTGATAATCATCTTCGTCGTCATACGCAGAAAGAAGGCCAAAAGCAGCGCAGCCGCGGCCAAGTAAACCATCGCGTGGTGATATAATAAAGGGCAGCGCCCGAGGGGCTGCCCTTTATTTGTTCATATGGACTATACAGTATACGAAGACTCACCGCGCATCGATATCTGGATGCGGCTTGTCTGTTTTTTGCCCGCCTTGATCTTGCTGGTTACGGCCGCCCTCGTGCCTGCCGATGAGCCGTGGGTGCCGGCCCTGCTGGTGCTGGTGGCCATTACCGCCGGTATAATTCCCTTCCTGCTTGTTCCCGTCCGTTTGAGCATTTTGAACTCCGCCATCCGCATCGGATTCCGCCTGCCGTTTTCCTTCCGCATCCCCTTCAGCACGATTGTCACGCTGCGGCCTCCGCGCTGGTCGACCGTGGGCATCAACCTGCCCTCCAACCTCTCGCAGAAGAACGCGGTCGAGATAGTGCGAAAAAAGCGCCTGGTGGTCTGCATAACACCTTCGGACAGAGAAGGCTTTTTGGCAGGCTTCGACAGGGCGTTTAAAGAGTGGAAGACATACGAGGGGAGGGGACAGTGAAACCCATAGCGTGGTCGGGCGGCAGGCTGATACTGCTTGACCAGACAGCGCTGCCTCAGCGGGAGACCTATCTCGAGATCTCCGACTACAGGGCGGCTGTTCATGCCATTAAGACCCTGCAGGTGCGGGGCGCGCCGGCCATCGGCATCGCCGCAGGCTACGGCATCGTGCTGGGAGCGCAGTCGCTCAGAGCGCGGTCGTTAAAAACATTTCAAAGGGAAATGGAGCGCATCCTGGAGGATTTTGCAGCCTCCCGGCCCACGGCGGTCAACCTTTTTTGGACCATCGACAGGATGAGGCGGGCGCTGTCCGGGATCGCCTCGCCGGCGCAGGCCCTTAAAGCGCTGGAAAGGGAGGCGCGGCTCATCCACAGGCAGGAGTCCGCCGCCATGGCCGGATTGAGCCGCATCGGGTCTGCGCTCATCGGTAAAAACTGCACGGTGCTCACACACTGCAACACGGGACAGCTGGCCACCGGCGTGGAATATGGCACTGCGCTGGGAGTGATCAAATATGCGGCCGGGCAGGGGAAAAAGGTCTCGGTTTACGCCGATGAGACGCGTCCCCTGCTGCAGGGCGCCCGGCTCACCACCTGGGAGCTGCAGCGGCTGAAGATACCCGTCACGCTCATAACCGACGGCATGGCCGGTCATTTCATCAAACTGGGAAAAATTGACTGCGTCATAGTAGGCGCCGACCGCATCGCCGCCAACGGCGATACAGCCAACAAGATCGGCACCTACTCAGTCGCGGTGCTGGCTGCGGAAAACGGCATCCCCTTCTACGTGGCGGCGCCGGCCAGCAGCATCGATATGTCCCTGGCTTCCGGCGAAGGCATCCCCATCGAGGAGCGGGGCATGCAAGAGGTGCTGAAGTTCAACGGGCAGAGCATCGCCCCGCGCAGAGTGCGGGCGGCCAACCCTGCCTTCGATGTTACCCCGCACAGATATATTTCGGCCATTGTGACCGAAAAAGGCATCGTCAGGCCGCCCTATAAACGCAATCTTAAATCCACTTTGCAGGAGGTCCGGTAATGCAGGAAGCCAGGGTAGGTATCATCGGAGGCAGCGGCCTCTATCACCTGGATGGAATGACGCACGTGCAGGAGGTGCGCATCCCCACGCCCTTCGGCGATCCCAGCGACGCCATAACTCTGGGCAATATCGAGGGGGTCCACGCGGCCTTCCTGCCGCGCCACGGCGTTGGGCACAGGATCAGCCCGTCCGAACTGCCCTCCAGGGCCAACATCTATGCCCTCAAGTCGCTGGGCGTAGAGTACATCATCGCCATCTCCACCGTAGGCAGCCTCAAGGAGAAGATCAAGCCCATGGACATCGTCATACCGGACCAGATCATCGACCGCACCTTCCTGCGGCCGGATACCTTCTTCGGCAACGGCATCGTGGGGCATGTGGCCTTCGCCGACCCGTACTGCCCGCACCTGAGCGATGTACTGTATGACGCCGCCCACCGCAACGATATACGCGTCCACGACGGCGGCACCGTCATAGTCATGGAGGGGCCGCAGTTCTCCACGCGAGCCGAGTCCGAGCTTTACCGGTCGTGGGGCGCGGACGTCATATTGATGACGGCGCTGCCCGAGGCCAAGCTGGCCAGGGAAGCCGAGATCTGCTACGGCATGATGGCCATCGTCACGGACTACGATTGCTGGAACGAGCTGAGCGAGACCGTCTCGGCCGAGATGGTCGTTTCCAACCTGAGGAAGAGCCTGCAGGTGGCTAAAAAAGTGCTGCGCCATGCCATTGTCAATCTGCCGCAGCAGAGGGAATGCAGTTGCGGGCATGCGCTGGAAAATGCCATAATTACTGCCCCCGAACTGATACCGGAGAAAGCCCGGAAAGACCTCGACATCATCATCGGGAAATATATTAAATAGGGGAATATTATATCCGTGCTCGAATTCAACTGCGCCGCCACCATCATCGGCGGCATGCCGGACAAAGATGCCGCCGTCGCCTGCGCCGGCATCAGCAAACACCTGGTCGACCTGCCGGCCTGGCCCCAGCTGCCGCTGCGCTCGAACCTGGAGAATATGTACGTCCAGTACAGCCAGGGATTCCCGGGCATCGTGGTGGACGGCCAGAAGCTGCACGTCGACCGCGGTTTGAATATGGACCACGGCATGGAGCATCTCTACTATGACTGGACCGAGAATAAAACAAACGGCTATGTCATCGACAGGGAGCATGCCTCCGGCCTGCACTACCTGGCCTCCCATACACCCGCGGCGCTGCCGGTCCTTAAAGGTCAGATCACGGGTCCCATCAGCTGGGGGCTGTGTGTCACCGACGACTCGGGCAAGGGCATAATTTACGATGATACGCTGGCCGACGCGGTCAGCAGGTTCCTCAAGCTGAAGGCAGCCTGGCTGGAGAACTTTATGCGCTCCTTCTCCAGAAAGACGATCGTCTTCGTGGACGAGCCCTACCTGGCTTCCCTGGGATCGGCCTTTGTGGCGCTGCCCAACGGGCAGATCAAGGAGCAGATGAACGAAGTGCTCAGCGGCATCAAAGGCATCAAGGGCATACACTGCTGCGGCGGGACGGACTGGTCCCTGCTGCTCGGCCTGCCCATCGACATCATCAGCTTCGATGCCTATAACTACCTCGATTCGATGCTGAGTTACCAGCAGGACCTGCTCA
>JBAZLT010000196.1:0-4187 GCA_041650115.1 Dehalococcoidia bacterium
GAATGTCCCGCGTTCAAATACCAGTTCCTGCCCTGCTGGGAGATCGAGGGCACTTACTGCAAGCTGGACGATTACGGCTCCGACGGCAAGGACACCAGCATCTGCGAGGTCTGCCGGATATATAAGAACTACGGCGGCGGCCAGCCCATCCAGTTGAAGCTGCTCGGCCGCGGCATCAATACGTCGCTGAAAGAGCTGGAGAAAGTTAAAGCGGTCTGAATTTTATCTCCGTCAAACGGGACAGCGTCCCCCCTTCACCGGAAGGGGGGATTTTCTTTGCCCGGAAAGGCGGCCAGACACTTGCGCTTTTGCGCAA
Source organism: Dehalococcoidia bacterium (assembly GCA_041650115.1). GTDB lineage: Bacteria > Chloroflexota > Dehalococcoidia > GIF9 > UBA5629 > CAIMUM01. The sequence continues at coordinate 317 of JBAZLT010000196.1, forward strand.
AAGCAGATTAAGCGTTAAAGCGGATGGCGCTACGCAACGGGCATGTTAAATTGTTATCGTACAAAAGGTACTGAACTCGAAACAAGGAGGGTAAGACAATGGCTAAAACTGAAATGAAGGCAAAGAAAGAGACCGCGGTAAAAGAGGAAAAGGGCGTCAATTTCTGGACGGACAAAGCACCGTGCTGGGAGCTCTGCAACTGCCCCGAGATGATCAAGAGCGAATGCCCGGTCGATAAATATCAGTTCCTGCCCTGCTGGGAGATCGAGGGCACCTACTGCAAGCTGGACGACAAGGGCGCCACCGGGCGCGACACCAGCATCTGCGAGACCTGCCGCGTCTATAAAAAGTACGGCAACGGCGATCCGATTGTACTGAAGCTCTTCGGTAAGGGCATCGACACCCACATCAAAGAGCTCGACAAGATAGCGAAATAATAGGCAAACCCGTAAATTAAAAGGGGACGGCCGACCGGCCGTCCCCTTTTCTATTGCAGTATCTTCTCTAAGCTTCACACGGCGCATCGAACTCGGCCAGCGCATCCCTCAACTGCCTGAGGTTGACGATGTCGTCCCGGTTGTAGCGGAGCAGCAGGTCCAGAGCATCCGGGTCGTTAAATTGCTTGTAACGCTCCCACAGCCGTATGGCATCCATGCCGTTCAGCCCCTCGGTCTCCCTGAAGATACCGAGATGCTGGAGAACGCGCTTGAATCCTCCGCGCAGGTTATAGTCCCAGCATTTGTACATGAGGTCTGTGTGGCGGTGCAGGCGATCTAAGTCCGGGCCCAGGCAGGCCCGGATGAAGGGGATATCGAAACGGCTCCCGTTGTAGGTGTACATGTGCTCTGTGCCACGCATGGCTTCCAGCAGGTTGTCGCAGGAGACAGTACTGTCGTAAAGCTGAACGAGCCTGCCGTCGTCACCGTTGCAGAAATAGATGCCGATGACGGTAATAGCGCTCTCATGCGGGTACAGCCCCGTCGTCTCGATGTCCAGGTACGCTTCCGGGTAGCCGATCATGATTGGTCCTTATGCGCCGCAGCCCGCCTGTGACCTGATGAAGAGGAAGAAGGCGCCCAGGCCGAAGAGCACTGCCGCCAGGTCGAACAGGCAGCCGATAAACGGGATGACGGAGATGATGTAGAACACGAGCAGGCCCAGGGCCAGCGCCCCGATGTTGGGGCCCGCCTCCGTGTTGTCGGCGCTCTGCCGCAGCATCCATTTACCCAGGAACAGCGCAATGAAGATGGAGGCGAGGTAAACGGCCAACATCCACACGGCCAGGCCTATCAGGCCGAGGGGTATTGTAATGACCAGTATGAAGGCTATAAAGATGGCGATAGGCGCCAGCACGAAGAAAAGGGCGCCGTATCCCAGGCAGGGCCAGGGCTTGCCTTTCAGCGTCTGGATCAGGCCCGGCATGAATTTACGCGCCACCAGTATGAAGACGATGCCGGTCAGCAAGGCTGCGATGTACTTGAACAGGGCGATCAGGATGAACAGGATTACGAAAAACATGGCTATGCCGGAGGCTGCCAGTCCCGCCACCGTGCCCGCAGACTGGCCGGAGGTCGAAGTCTCGGGCGGCGGTGGTACTATGTGGTCTATCTTGCCGCCGACTTTAGCTCCTTCGGCCTGTACGGCGTCTATCTTGGATTTATAAGTCAGATCGCCGGCTATGCCGGCTGACGGCTCCAGCCTGAGCGTGCTGCACTCTATATTGACGTTGCCGCCTACGCTGCTGCCGATAACGAAGTCGCCGGCGCTGCCTCGAATATCCTTACCCACCGGCCCGCCGACGTTGACCGTCGCTGCGGCAGGCAGCAGGTCCCGTCCCACCGATCCTGCGCCTGTGATGTCGATTTCCGAAGCGGCCGCCACCAGGTCGCCGCCGATTTTACCTTCTACAAAGATAGTCGATGCCGCCACCCGGACGGAGTCACGCACGCCTCCATCGACCGAGACGTAATTGGCGGCGCCGTTGAAATTGCCGTTGATGGGGCCCTTGAGATTAATATGGTCCCCGAAGGCGATGATATCTCCGTTGACGGTCCCCTCAACGGTTATTCCCGAGCCGAAAAGGTAGAGGTCGTCGTTGACGACCTCCCCGGCCGGTATTACCAGGTTATTTCCCTGCCGTATATCTGCTGCTGTGGCCGGCACGCTCAAAAGGATCGTAAAGGTCAGCACTGCGGCCAGTACTGCAAGAAACCTGCCTGCTTTTGCCAACATAGCATGCCTCCTTTTATCGAATATGATCAAACTAAATTCTTGCATAAATATGAAGGCTGTTCAAATAACTGGGCAACCGGAATGTCAATCGCGCTTCTCGTCGCCGCGCATCTTAACATAACTGAACTTGGCGAAGAAGAGGAGCACCCAGGCGGTGAAGTAGATGAACATCAGAAGCACTATGACCGAGCTGACCGGTCCGTAGACCAGGTTATACTGGGCGACGTGTTTCACCCACCATACGAAGCCGAACCTGACGATCTCAAATCCGATGGCGGCCAGCAGGGCGCCCAGCCAGATATGCCGCCATCTTGGCCGGTTGCTGGGTATGAAATGATAGAGAAAGAGTATCACCCCGTAAGCCATCAGCGCGCTGAAGAGCGTGAAAACGATCTTGGCGAACAGGCTGGTGCGGGTGAAGCGGAAAACCCACAGCTGCATCTGGGACTCGTGCATGTACTGGACAGTGGTGGTCAGCCAGGTGAAGGCCAGCAGGGCCAATGTTGCCAGTATCAGCAGGCTGATATTCATCAGCTGTCCTTTGACATAGGTCTGGCCGGACGGCATGCCCCAGGCGCGGTTGAGCGTATTGCGCAGTGCATCGAAAAAGGAGAGCGCGCTCCAGATGAATATCAGCAATGCTATGATCCCGGTCGCTTCGCGCGCCCTGATCACACCCTCCAGCGTGCTCTCTATCAGGTTCCTGGCCACGGGAATGAGCGTTCCCATGGCCGTTATGACCTGGATTTCCACTTCCTCGGAGGACATCAAAAAGCCGAGTCCGGCCAGCAGCGCCAGTGTGAAAGGAAACAATGAGAAAAGCAGCGTATAGGCCACAGCCGCAGCCAGCAGCCTGCCGTTATCCGCGTTGAATTCATCGATGGTGGTTGCCAGCAAAGAGACCGCCCGGTTGTTTTTAACGGCCGCCCAGAGATTCATGGTCCTCTCCTTGGATAGCAATCGGCAACAGCAGCTATATGTTAACAGATTTCCCCCGACGGTTTTAGCAACTGCACAGCAAACGCTTTTACAGTAGAATAGATTGGAGGGGATCTGAAAGGAGGCAACCATGGACGAAGCTAAAAACGAGCAGAAAAAATCCGCGGCCGACAACCTCGGCGATATGTTCGACGCCCTGGGCGATGCCATGGGCAAGATATTCAACGATCCGAAGCTGAGGGAGAAGGCGCGCGACCTGGGAAAGGCAGCCAAAGAATCGGCCGAAACTTTGCATGAGCGGTTCAAGGATGAGGAGGTCAAGGCCAAGTTCAAGGATGTGGGAAAGGCGGCCCAGGCCTTCGGTAAAAACGTGTCCGATATATTTGTCGAGGATACCGGCAAGGGCGGCAACGGGGATAAGCCCACCGATAAGTAACCGGTCATTGCGAGGGCCGTGGGCCCGCGGCAATCCGGTGTAGCCGCACCTCAGGCACAGTATTGCTTCGCTTTGTTCGCCATGACGCGCGTCGATTCTATGAGTCTGTGCTGCCGGGGGTACCTTTCTGGGCGGCCTGGGTATAGGCCACCGCCGCCGCCACCGCCGCCGCCCGCTTGCTGTCGTCGAACACCTGCGACAGCTTCTCCTCCAGAGGCTTCTCCCTGGCCATGATGGCCTGCATGTCGTCGATCAACGTGGTCT
>JBAZLT010000197.1:0-4167 GCA_041650115.1 Dehalococcoidia bacterium
TCAAGATACTGCAGACCGCCGCCGTACTTGCCTTCCTGGCGGCGGGCGCCGCCGCCTTTGCCTTGCTGGGTATGCGCAGGTTGTTGCGCGGAATCCTGGCCGGGTGCATCGCGACGCTGGCGTTTATGGCGCTGCTGGTGATATGGTCTCTGATAGATTTCAACAGCCTCTTCTACCTGTTTCACGTACTCAGCTTCTCCAACGATCTCTGGCTGCTGGATCCCTCCACGGACTATTTGATCAGGATGTTCACGGAGAGCTTTTTCTATGATGCGGCCATCATGGTCACAGTCACGATCATAGTTGAGGCCGTAGTATTGGGCGCTGCTGCCCTGGTTATTGAAAAGACTATGCTGGTAAAATCCGACCGGGCCGTTTAAACAGCTGAGATTTGCAGTCGATCAGCCGCAGGTGGAGCAATTGCCGGATGAGCAACCGCTGCAGGATTTCCCTGCTCCGCTGGAAGGCATGTGGTCGAGCATGCTGAAATCTGACTTTGAGTGGGAGACGAACCTGGATATGGCGCGGCCGGAGCGTGTCTTGCACTTAGGGCACTCTGCATCTTCTTCAGCACTGGACAGCGATCGCAGCTGCTCGAATCTAATTTGGCACTTGGGGCAGAGATATTCATAAATAGGCATAATCGTACTCTGTAAAATTTTGCGAAATTTGAGCGTAATAGTCAAGTGTTGCATTATATTTTTATTTGTAGTACAATTGTTTTAATTAAACGTAGATCAGGTGTGGAAGCGGGGAAAATATAATATCGCAGGAGGAGAAATGGAATCGGATAAAGAAAGGGTGGAAAAAGGCAAGGCGCTGGACCTGGCTATAAGTCAGATCGAGAAACAGTACGGGGCGGGCTCCATCATGTCGCTGGGCGAGAGGAGGGCCAAGGTCAAGGTTGATGTTATACCTACGGGTTCACTCAGTCTGGACCTGGCTCTGGGTGTGGGAGGTATACCGCGCGGACGTATAACGGAGATATATGGCGCGGAGGCGTCGGGCAAAACGACGCTGGCGCTCAATATCATTGCCCAGGCGCAGAAGCTGGGCGGTCTGGTACTTTATATCGACGCTGAGCATGCACTCGACACCAATTATGCCGCTGTCTGCGGCGTAAATGTGGATGCATTGAAGGGGGCGCAGCCGGGGACGGGTGAGGAAGCGCTGGATATCACGGAGAGGATGGTCAGGACGCACGCGCTGGATGTGGTGGTTATCGACAGCGTAGCCGCTCTGGTGCCCAGAGCGGAGATCGAGGGCGAGATGGGCGATTCCCATGTAGGCCTGCAGGCCAGGCTGATGTCGCAGGCGCTGCGCAAGCTTACACATGAGATCAGCAAGTCCAACACCGCGGTCATTTTTATCAACCAGCTGAGGGAGAAGGTGGGCGTAATCTTCGGCAATCCGGAGGTGACGCCGGGAGGAAGGGCGCTTAAATTTTACAGCTCGATCAGGATCGACCTGCGCAGATCCGAGGCGATTAAAAATGGAAGCGAGATCATCGGGAACCGGGTACGCGCCAAGGTCGTTAAGAATAAGGTAGCCTCTCCCTATCGAGTTGCCGAGTTTGACATAATGTTTAGCAGTGGCATCAGCAAAGAGGGGGATATAATCGACCTGGGCGTCAGCACGGGTATTATCCGGAAATCGGGTGCTTTCTTCGACTTCGCCGGCACCAAGCTGGGGCAGGGCAGAGAGAAGGCGAGGGAATACCTGATGCAGCATCCTGAAACGGCGGAGGAGATAGAGAAGCAGATCAGGCAGATCGCCCTGACCGGGCAGGTGGCCGCTGCATCAGGAAAGGAAGCGGTTGACTGAACCCAACGCCTCGCCGGGCAAGCAGGGAGGCGAATATCCACAGTGTTATGAGGCTGCGCTGAAGTATATCGAGTACAGACCGCGCAGCGAAGCGGAGGTGCACCGCCATCTCATGTTCAAACGCAGGTTCAGCGATGAGTCCATCAACCGCGCGATAGCCAGGCTGAAGAAGCTCAAGCTGATCGATGATGCAACCTTTTCGGAGATGTGGGCCAGGGAAAGGGTCTCTCACAGGCATAAAAGCAGCCTGATGATAAAACGCGAACTGATGCAGAAAGGAGTTGACGGCTCGATCATCCAGCGCGTGACCGGAGGTATCGATGACGAGGCCAATGCGCTGAGGGCCGGCGTGAGCAAGGCCAGACGGCTCAAAGATCTTGAATATACTGAGTTCTATAAACGCCTGGCTGCTTATCTGAGCAGGAAGGGTTATGGGGCTGATCTGGTGAAGGGAGTTGTTGCGCGGCTATGGGAAAGCAGAAGTGATGAAAAGGGCGGGAAAATATAATTTTTTAACATAAAGTGGTTACGAACTATTAATTAAGGGTATAATAATTATCGAGGTTTAACAAAATGTATAACCCGCAAAGGTTTATTTATAAAGTGAGGCTACTGAATTATGGACTGGATTTTCTACGTGATAATCGGCCTTGTGGCCGTGTTGTTTCTACTGGTTGGATACTTTGCCCGGCAGTTACTGGCAAATCAACAGATACGCAACGCGCAAAACGAAGCAAAGAAGTTACTTGAAAGCGCACAGGTTAAATACGAACAATTAATACTGGACGCCAAGGAAGAGGCGGTAAAGGTCAGGGCGGCGGCTGAGGCTGAAAGCCGGGAGCGGAGATACGAGCTGCAAAGGCTCGAAAGAAGGTCCAGCCAGCGTGAAGAACGCCTGGAGCGAAAACTCGAAGCTCTCGAACGCAGGGAGCGCAGCCTTATCGGCAGGGAGAAGGAGATCGACACTGTCAGAGAGCAGGTGGAGGAGGTAAAGGCACGGCAGTTGCAGAGACTTGAGACGATCTCCGGTATGTCCAGCGATGAAGCCAAGCAGCAGCTTCTGAATGCAGTTGAAAGTGAGATCAAAGAAGATGCATCCCGCCGTGTCCGTGAGTGGGAGACCCGCATCAAAGAAGAGATCGACAATATCGCCAGGGATATACTGGCTACCACGATACAGAGGTGCGCCACCGACGTCGTCTCGGAGACGACGGTATCGGTAGTGCCGCTGCCCAGCGATGATATGAAAGGTCGACTGATCGGCCGCGAGGGACGCAATATCCGTGCCATGGAACAGGCCACCGGCGTCGATTTAATCATTGATGACACCCCTGAATCTGTTACCATCTCCAGCTTCGATCCCATCCGCAGGGAAGTGGCCAGGGTTGCCCTGACCAACCTGATACTGGACGGGCGCATCCATCCGGCAAGGATAGAGGAGGTGGTGGAAAAGGCCAAGACGGAGGTCGAGTCCACCATACGGCTTGAGGGCGAGCAGGCTTCACGCAAGACCGGTGTGCAGGGCCTTCATCCCGAGCTGGTCAAGCTGCTGGGGAGGCTCAAGTTCCGTACCAGCTACGGACAGAACGTGCTGACACACAGCATGGAGGTGGCGCACATCGCCGGCATGCTGGCCGCTGAGATAGGTGCAAACGTCACCCTGGCCAAGCGGGCTGCTCTGCTCCACGACATCGGTAAAGCAGTGGACCATGAAGTGGAAGGCCCCCACGCGCTGATCGGCGCCAACCTGGTTAAGCAGTGGGACAAGTCGGTAGAAGTGGTACAGGCCATATCCGAGCATCATGGCGAGGCTACTACAACCAGCTCGCTGGGATTCATACTGGCTACGGCAGACCAGATCAGCGGCTCGCGGCTGGGTGCCAGGAGAGAGTCGCTCGACCAGTATATCAAGCGCATCGAGGCGCTGGAGAACGTTGCCAGCAGCTTCCCCGGCGTGGAGAAAGCTTTCGCTATCCAGGCCGGTCGCGAGGTGCGTATCATAGTCAAGCCTGAGCAGGTGGACGACCTGGCTGCCATGCGTCTGGCCCGTGACATCGTTAAGAAAATCGAGGACAGCCTCGAATATCCCGGACAGATCAAGGTTACAGTCATGCGAGAGGTGAGGGCGGTAGATTACGCTAAATGATCTGCATGAGGTAGTTATTTGAATATCCTGGCTGTCGGTGACGTAATTGGCAAGCCTGGCAGGAGAGCACTACAGCAATTTCTGCCAGGCTTGATTAATGAATACGATGTCGACGTGGTAATCGCCAACGGCGAGAACTCTGCCCATGGCATCGGCATTACGGTCAAGACCGCGCAGGAGCTGCTCGATGCCGGTGT
>JBAZLT010000198.1:0-4165 GCA_041650115.1 Dehalococcoidia bacterium
CCAGGGCCCTGTCGATTTCGGCCGGATCGTTTTTGTGGTGTCCCAGTGTCACTGTTCCATAGGCCAGATGGTGCACGTTACCGGGCTTGCCCCTGTTGATACAGGTGAAGGCCAGGCCGCCGAATACGCGCTCCGCGCCGAACCATGTGGTGAAATGGTCCTCCAGCCCGAGGCCGTTCATCAATACCAGTATGCGGGTATCCGCGCCCACACAGGGCTGCACCATCTTCTGCGCAGAATGGATAGAGGTCGACTTGAGCGCGCAGATCACCCAGTCCGCGATACCAATTTCAGCGCTGTCCGTGGCCACGAAAGGCTGTGACAATACGAAATCCCCTTCCGGGCTGGTCACATTCAGGCCGGATTTAGTGATGGCATGGTAGTCCCTCCTGACCAGGAAGCGGACATCATGTCCGGCCTCGGCCAGGCGCCCGCCGTAGTAGCTGCCCACGGCGCCTGCGCCTATAACAGCGATGCGTTGCGCTTTTAACATGGAAATATATTAACAGACAAGCAGGTTCAGATAGAAATCCGGTGTATTTTTATGATCAAGTATCGCTGGTGCAGGCTATATCATGGGGCTATAGGATTATTTTGATACACGGCCGATCTTAGAGAATATGAATATAATACCGTCTCCCGTCCTGTCCAGGCCGCTGATGATACAGGTGGCGGTTTTATCGATGGCCCTGGCGAGGGGATTGCTCGCGGTCGAGCGTGAGCCTGCTGCAATAGTCTCCTGTGTTACAGCGTCGGGCCGGGGGGGATGGATATCCTCCAGCTCCGTGATAACCCTCTGGCATGTGGAGGAGAGGTCGTTGCCAAGGCGGGGATGGTCCTGCTCGATACGCGCTATGTTGCTTCTAAGCTCCTGAAGGGCACTAATAATATTGCGGCGGCGGTCGCAACGCATATCCTCCGGCAAAGGAGAGGCCTGACCGGGTCCGGCGGGAGTTTGCAGCACCATCACCTTTTATATTAAAGCCTGCTCAGTCTATTTTCAACGTTATGCCGATCGGGCAGTGGTCCGACCCCTGTACGTCTTTGAGGATGAACGCGTCGGTCAATGAGTCGACCAGATTCTTCGAGATAAAGAAATAATCGAGCCGCCAGCCGATGTCCTTTTCCCTTGCTTTGAAGCGGTAGCTCCACCAGGTGTAGTGGCCGGCGTCCCCGTGAAGGTGGCGGAAGGTGTCGATGTAACCATGGTCTATCAGCCTGTCCACCCAGGCGCGCTCCTCGGGAAGGAACCCGGAGGTCTCGCGGTTTTCTCTGGGCCGCGCCAGGTCGATCTCGGTGTGAGCCACGTTGAAATCGCCGCAGATCACGATTTTCTCGCCCCGTTTGGATAATCGGTCTGCGTGCTCCAGCAGCGCATCGTAGAAAGCCAGTTTGAAGGGCAGGCGTTCCGCCATTCTTTCAGCATTGCCTGCGCCCTCTCTGCGGGCTGTCTCCACCTCGCGAGATGAATAGGCTTTGGGGAAATAAACATTGAAGAGTTTAAATCCGGGATACTGCGTAATGAGCACCCTGCCCTCGCTGTCGAACCTGTCGATACCCAGTCCGCTGCTGTGGGAGAGAGGTTTACTGCGGCTGAAAGTGGCCACACCGCTGTAGCCCTTCTTTTCAGCGAAGGTCCACAGTGTGAGGTAGTCGGCCGGATTAACCAGTGCGGGCGGCAGCTGGTGCTGCTGCAGCTTGGTTTCCTGGAAGCAGATGATATCGGGAGATTCCCGTTTCAGCCAGTCGAGGAAGGCAAGCGGAGGCTGCCCTGCCGGGGCCAAGTTGGCCTTGTCCAGCAGGTTGCGCATGCTGACCACGTTCCAGGAGATAAGCCTGATCGGTTCGCTCATCGGCTACTGTTGGTCGTCGCTCTCGTCCGACCACTCCTGCATGATCTTTTTAATGCGCAGGGCCAGATTGGGATTGGAGCGCAGCCTCTCGATGAAGACCGGGCAACCTTCCAGCATCGAGTTCTCCGCGGCCGAGGCCAGCCCCGAGAGGAGCTGGTTGAGCCCCATATCCTCCATACCCGGCGGAGCAGAGAAAGCTATATTGGGACCGAGCTGCTTTTTGAGGTCGAGCTCGGTAACGCGGACGGGCAGGACGCAGTTTTTATACCAGGGGCAGGTCTTGCACTGCAACAGTGACTGGGCTTCATCGAGGATATCAGCCATATGAATCTCCGGTATTATTTTAAACCTTCCCGGCCTCCGCCGCAGAAGAAGCTGCATTTGGGGCAGTACCTGGAGTCTTTGGAAAGGTTATTGCCGCAGTTGGGGCAGATGGGCTGAAGCGGGCTCCCGCAGTTGCCGCAGAAACGGTCGTAAGGCACGCGGGGCCATCGGCAGTGGGGATGGGGGCAGTTGGAATTCAAAGCGCCCAGCGTGCCGAGTTGGGTATGGCAGTAACCGCATACCGTGCTTCCGGCCGTGTTTTCTTTCCAGCAGATGGGGCAAAGGAAGTTCTGTTGCATGGCTATTGCATTGTATCAAATTGCATATCGGGGCTGACGCCCTTGTTGCCGGCTTTGTCATAGGAGATGGCGCGGTAGATATAGGATGTCCTCGGCAGCAGGTTGGTCAGTCCCACGCTGTGGGTCAGTGTGCCCGAATTGACACCGGTGCGGGGGTCGTTCTCGATCAGCGTGGTCGTATTGGTATATGGCCAGATGCCATATTCCAGCTGGGAGCTGGAAAGCTCGTCGGTCACCCAGGATATAATGGCCCCTTTGTTGGCGCCCTCGCTGACCCTCAACATGGATATGACGGGGGCTTTAGTGTCTTTGGCCGTTTCGATTTTGGATTCCGAGCCGGTCTTGATCCAGCCGAACTGGAAGGCGAGGATGAGGAAGATGGTCATACCCACTACCAGCACCACTAGCGAAGAGAGAAGAATGGGATTGGTGGTCCGCACTACTTCTTTAAGTCTGCCGACCAGGCCATCAAGCCCGCCGCCGGCGTAAGCTTCGCCGCCGCGCACCGGGTAGGGTTTGTAATCGCCGTACTGTCCGTATCCGGCCTGATAATCCTGGTAGGGCGGCTGCTGTGGGGGGTAGTTGGGATGCTGGTATGGCGGGTACTGTGGAGGGTACTGGCCCTGGTCCGTCTGGCCGGAAGGATACTGGGGATATTGAGGGTACTGCGGGTACGGCTGCGGCTGCTGTGGCTGTTGCGGCTGAGCCGGCGGGATGCCCGTATGCGGGAGTGCAGCGTGGCAGGCGTGGCAGAACTGGCTGTCAATGGTATTGCCGGCATGGCAGGCGGGGCAATAGACAACGAGCGTGTTCCCGCAGTGGGCGCACACCCATTGTCCCCGCAGGTTCTGGTTGCCGCATTGAGGGCAGGGAGTTGTTGATTGGTACATCAGAGTATCTGTATATGGGGGGTAGAAGGTGGTCTATTCTTCCGAGGGTGTGGTGACAGTATTGGTAGCTGATACGGCGTCAACGCTGCCGTCGGTATGCGATAACACGCGGTACTGATATTCGGTGTTGCCGGTCAAACCCTTGATGATAACCCCGTGGCTGGTGACGCCCATGCTGGTGCCGGTCACGGGGTCATCCTGTATCGTTGTCTTATTGCCGAACGATCCCTTGGGACCCCACTCCACCTGCGAGCTGGATGGCTTGTCCGTCTTCCAGAAAATCGCAACCTCCTTGATGGCCTTGGAGGTTACCTCGACGCCGCTGATGGTGGGTGGAACGGTGTCCTTCTGTTTCCCCTGGGAGGTGGTGGTGTTATCGCTTCCGAACTTGAGTATGCTCTTGAGATAGCCCTGGCTGTAGGCCCAGTAGCCGAAGCCTGCCAGACCCGCCAGCAAAATCACGAGCAGCAGGATCAACATACCTTTGCCGCCGCCCTGCTGGGGCGGCCTTGCGCCCGGCGGATATGCGCCGCGCGGCGGCTGCTGTGGAGGGTAGCCCGGCGGATATCCAGGTTGAGGCGGGTAGCCGGGAGGCTGCTGCGGATAGCCCGGCTGAGGCGGGTAACCGGGAGGTTGCTGCGGATAGCCCGGCTGCGGAGGATATCCCGGCTGCTGGGGAGGGTAATACCCGGTCTGCTGCGGTGGGGGATAGCCTGGGGGTTGCTGAGGATAGCCGGGTTGCTGCGGATATCCAGGTTGCTGAGGGTATCCCGGAGGGTATCCTGGCTGCTGAGGGTAG
>JBAZLT010000199.1:0-4158 GCA_041650115.1 Dehalococcoidia bacterium
CCTCACAAACCGGTGATCGTGTGGAAAGGCGGCAGCTCTGAAGCTGGAGCTAAATCCGCTGCTTCTCACACGGGCTCAATGGCCGGCAGCTATCATATTTTCCAGGCCATGTGCTCACAGACAGGGATCATCCCCGCTTACGGAATGGAGAACCTCATTGATCTGGCCGTAGCTTTCAGTTGCCCGGTTCTGCCGCCCGGCAGGGATATCGGCTTGTTGATCGAAGCAGGTGGAGGTGCGGTGGCATCGTCGGACGCCTGCGCCAGGGAAGGGCTGAATATCAGGCAGTTTCCCGAGGATCTCCAGAACAGGCTGGCGGATTACCTCAGGGATAAGGTGCCGCCTTCCCGGAACCGAAAGAATCCGGTCGACCTCGTATGGGCGCCCATCGGGGGCGCTGAGCAGGTATATGTGGATTGTCTTGAGATGATCATGCCGCATGTGGACGTATGTCTGGTCATTACCTATGCATTCTTGAACGATGCCTTGTTCCGCCGTAAGCTGATGGAGCTGCGCGACCGCCTGAAAAAGCCCGTAGTGTTGATACCCGCCAACCCGCCCGACCAGCTGGATGGCATGATAATGGCGGCCATGGACGGTTTGCCAACCTACGTTATGCCCGATAATGCTATCAGGTGCATCGGCGCCATGGCGCGCAGGGCTGAGCATTTAAAACGGCGCTGATATATGCCTGAGGATGGAAACAGGAGGGTGAGAGATGAAAGAGATAACTGAAGGCGGGCCTTTGCTTGACGGAGGAGGAAACCTGGTCGATTACGGGTGGGCGCGCCGGCCGTTGCTGGACGCCAACCTGGAGAACGTCAATATATATGCGCTGAAGTTCCTGCAGCCTCTGCGCATCAAGCGCTGGCAGTACTTTGGCATAACAACACCCACGCATTTTTTCTCGTTCACCCTCAGCCATGTCGGCTACCTGGGTCCCGTCTTCGCCTATGTGCTGGATTTCAGCACGGGGCGTTACCAGGAGCAGACTTTGAATATTCCCCTCGGCAGCGGGATCGTGCTGCCGCGCAACAGCACTTCCGGCGACTGTCGCTACGAAAAAGGCGATATGTACATGCGTTTTCATATACCGGATGATAACCGGCGCAGACTCGAAGTCAATTGGCCGGGCTTCGGCGGTTCGGGCTTGAAGGCCGATGTGGAGCTATTGCTCAGGGAAGGACATGAATCTGTAGTCAACATATTTCCCTATGAAAACAGGCGTTTCTACTACACGCGCAAGGTCAATTGCATGCCTGCGGAAGGCGTCATTGAGTACGGATGGGACGAAAACACAGTGGGTGGCGAAAAAAAGCTTAAATCATATATTATCAGCCCCGCTACCTGTCTGGGGACGTTGGACTGGGGCGCAGGCGTCTGGCCCTACCGCTCATTCTGGATCTGGGCCAGTTTCTCGCGGTTCCTGCCGGATGGACGCAGCATCGGTATAAATGCCGGCGGCGGAATCGGCAATGACCCCGAGCTGAGCGATAACGCAATTATACTTGACGGGAAAGTGCACAAGCTGGGTACAGTGAACTATAAGTACGACAAGAATGATTTTAAGAAACCCTGGCTGATGACCTCGTCGGAGGGAAGGCTTAAGCTGGAGTTCACGCCGTTTTTTGAGAGAGTGGCTAAGACGGACGTGGGCGTCCTTGCCAGCGAAGTGCATCAGATGTTCGGCCATTACAACGGGACGCTCATCACCGATAACGGGGAGAAAATTAACGTGGAGAATTTGATCGGCTGGGCTGAGGAACACCATGCCCGCTGGTGAATGATCATACTATTCGCGAAGATTCAACCGGGCTAAAACGGAATCGGTCGTTATTGAAGAGATCCAGGCAGGCGTCCACTGCAGCTTCATCGTAAAGTTTGCCCCTGTTACGCGTGATCTCGTCCAGGGCTTTTTCCACGCCCATGGCAGCGCGGTAAGGCCTGTGTGACGACATCGCCTCCACTACATCTGCCACGATCAGTATTCTGGCTAGGGGAAGTATCTCGGGTCCTTTCAGACCAAGAGGATAGCCGGATCCATCCATTCGTTCATGATGCTGATGAACGATCTGTGCTATCGGTCCGTTAAAATCGATGTCTTTAAGTATCTCGTAGCTTCCGCGGACGTGCGTCTGTATTATCTCGTACTCCAGAGGATTGAGTTTCCCGGGCTTGCTGAGTATATCTGACGGCACGTAGATCTTACCGATATCGTGGATGGTGGCCGCCGTGTTGAGAACAGCGGCCTCTTCGTCCGACAGGTTCATCTTTCTGGCCATAGAGCTTGCCAGTTGGGCCACTCTTATTTGATGTCCCGCTGTAAACGGGTCTTTCATCTCGACTATCCTGGATATGGCGATCACAGTATCTCGCAGCGTTTTCTCCAGCGCCGCCAGCGTGCTCTCCAGCTTTTTCTCGTATTCTCTGCGCTCGGTGATATCTCTGGCCTCTGTCAGGATGTTCATAAAGTTTCCGCTGTGATCTCTTATGACGCTGAATTTATTTTCCATCCACAGGGTCGTGCCGTCTTTGCGGTTATACTCCAGTTCCAGCGAGAGGACAGGATTATAATCAGGATCGGCCTGCACCCTTGGCAGTTCTTTCATAATCGCGTCAGCTGCAAGTTGGAGCGACTCGTTTGTTATGTGCTTATCCAGCGGCATTTCCATAATTTCCTGCACGGTGTACCCCCGCAGCTTTTCTGAGGAGGGACTGACATAAATAGTATTGAGATCCTTATCCATAAGGCCCACGGTGTCCGTCGTGTGTTCCGCCAGCAATCGGTATCGCGCCTCGCTCTCCCGCACCGCTTTCTCAGCCTGCCTGAGTTTGGTTACATCTCTTCCTGTTACCAATATGAAGTCGCTGACACCCAATTGTAATTGGTCAAAATTGAGAAGTTCGGTAAGAATGGAGCCGTCTTTCCTGATCAACTCAATCTCAAAGTCGTGAAGTTTTCCAGCTTTTTGAACCGCTTTATTTATCTCCAATCTTTTATCGGGATTAACATAATAGTCGACAGCATTTTTTCCCCGAAGCTCTTCAACTTCATAACCCATCATTTTCGCCTGTGCATTGTTGATTTCGATTACAATCCCGTCGGTGGTCGTTACAGCGATTCCTATCGGAGCTCTGTGGAAGAGAGATCTGTATTTTTCTTCACTTTCCACCAGCGCAATCTGCGCCAGCTTGCGGTCTGTGATATCTCTTGATTCGGCCAGAATGGAAATAGCCTTGCCGTTTTCATCGCGAATGACGCTCAGCTTGTTTTCCGCCCACAGTGTGCTGCCGTCCTTGCGATATAGCTCAAGCTCTAATGTGTGAACGGGATTGTAGTTCGGATCAGCTTCCATCTTAGGCAGTTCCTTCATGAGTAGATCAGAGACAATTTTAAATGACTCCGGCGTCATTTGTTTATCAAGTGGTATCTGTTTGATCTCTTGAGCAGTGAAGCCACGGGCTCTTTCCACAGAGGGGCTTAAATAAGTGCTTTTGAGATTCATATCCAGCAAAACCACGGCGTCCGTTATATGCTCAGCGAGCAGACGATACTGCGTCTCGCTGGCCTGTAGCGCGCTCAGCAGATTGTTTTTCTCGGTCAATGACCTTGCCAGCTGGATATTGCTGTGGCTCAGCGTTGAAATCATATGGGCGAATTTCGAGTAGAATGCCATGGCAGAGTCAAGCGTCTGTCTGCTCAGGCGCGGCACACGTTCCAGCGCGGCAAGGTACTCTTCTTCGTTGAATCCGTATCGTCTCGCCTGGGAACGGAACAGCGCATCATCCACTGCCTCGTCGTCGAATAAAAACTGGCCCAGGAAGAGATTTCCGATATGTTTATTTCCAACCGCAATGGGAGTGACCAGGTCCCACATATTGTTTTTACATTTATAAATCTTGAAAGTGCCGGGTGCCACGCCTTCTGAGAGCTGTGTGTCGCTTTCCACACAGTTTGTGCAAGTCTCAGGATTTACTCTGTGGAACCGCGTGCAAATATCGCGCCATCCGGTGGATACCAGGATTTTCCCTTCGAGATCGAGTATCCACGCTGAGATGTTGGTAAGCCTGTGAAAATCATCCATTATGGACTGGATTGCATCGATATCCAGTATATCCGCAAGCTCCAGTTTGCCTATATCTCCCTGTGGAGCAAGT
>JBAZLT010000200.1:0-4150 GCA_041650115.1 Dehalococcoidia bacterium
GCCGTCCGCCTTGTAGCCCCGTGCTATCTTGAGGTAGGTTTCGACGACGGGATTGGATATTCCGTCCTTCTTGGCGTCGGGGAAGACGTTGAACCAGAAGTTGCGCGAGAAGCGGGCCAGCTTCTCGCAGGGGTCGCTGACCTTGCTCAGGTCCAGCGGCCTGGTGTTGTGGTAACCGAAGCTCTCAAACACGAAATTCCAGCCCTTCTCGGCCAGGTTGTCGAAGAACTTGAGGCTGTGCCAGGGCGGGAGCTCGGCGAAGATCAGCCGGTACCGTTCCGGGAAGTTGATGCCCGACTCCTTGTTCCTGACGCGCTCCTTCACCTCGGCCAGCATGTCCTGGTACAGCTTGAGCGACACACTCATATCGCCGGCAAAGAAGAGGGCGGGCGGCATGCTGCTCCAAAAGTCCGTGCTGTGCATGGGTCCGGGTATGGCCTTGCGGGCCTCGCTGATCTGCCAGGTGGTCTCGTGTATCTTGGTGGCCAGGTCGATCAGCTCCTCCAGCCTGGCCCAGTCCATCTTCTTCTTCAGAAGCTTCTCCAGAAATGAGATGAAGTCCTTTATCTCTTTGGTCAGGAATTTCACCTGGTAATCTTCCAGGTCGGCTTCAGTGCCTTCGAAGGTGGCCATCATGGGCATCTCCAGGCACCATTCGGGGGCATCGAAATACCTGGCCAGCGCCTGGAACCACTTGAAGCGGGCGTCGCAGATAATGCCCGAGCCGAGCAGCAGAGCCGGCTTGGCCATGCCGCCCAGCGGCGCATCGGGCGGTATTTTTCCATTATTTTCCTTCATCATGCGGTAGGAGTAGCCGATGGTGCTCCTGCCGTATCCGCACATGTGTGTGGGGAAGCCGTCCGAGTCCGAGGCGTCCAGGAACGGTTCGGCTGCGCCCGAGGCAGCCAGCAGCGTGGCGTAGTTCTCGGGGTAAACGATATTAAGCCCCATGGCCTTGAGCGGGAGGTCCCCCTCCCAGTAATTTAGCATGGACCACACCGTCGGCTTGCCCTCGTTGCTGGCCTGGAGTGTGGTCACATAGTCCTGCTGCACCAGGTTGCGCAGCGGGTACATGCTCTTAAGCCGGTTGATGGCCCTTTTCTTCTCGGTCTTGGCGGGAGTTGCGGTTTCGCTCATTTTGCACCCCTTTTTAATTAAATGAAAGTAACGGCTCAAATACCAGAATTAAATCTTAGAATATCGACAGCCTTAATGCAAAGACACGCGTGAAACGTTCATTCATCGGTTCTTTATAATGTCAGCTTATCTGACCGTCGTTCAGCATCTTGACCAGCTCTTTTTTGAGTATCTTTCCCACCGGGTTGCGCGGCACCTGTTGCATTATATAGACGTGACGCGGCACCTTAAAACGCGCCAGCTTATCGCTTAGAAAATCGGTCATCTCCTTTTCGGTTAATGTCGCACCGGGCTTGGGCACCACGATCGCCACGGGCACCTCTCCCAGACGGTCATCCCTCTGCGGTACCAGCGCGGCGTCGGCCACCGACGGATGCTTGTACATCAGCTCCTCGACCTCGCGCGGGAAGACCTTCTCACCTCCTACGTTGATCAGCTCCTTCTTGCGGTCGACCATGAAGAAATAGCCGTCCTTGTCGTAATATCCCATGTCTCCCGTATGCAGCCAGCCGCCGCGCAATGTTTCTGCGGTCTCTTTGGGCTTCTTATAATATCCTTTCATCACCAGAGGGCCCTTGATGACCAGTTCGCCCACCTCGCCCGAGCCCAGAAGCTTGCCCTTCTCATCCATCACTCCCACCTTTACGCCGGGATAGGCCAGCCCGA
This sequence comes from Dehalococcoidia bacterium, assembly GCA_041650115.1. Classification (GTDB taxonomy): domain Bacteria; phylum Chloroflexota; class Dehalococcoidia; order GIF9; family UBA5629; genus CAIMUM01. The sequence goes on from JBAZLT010000200.1 coordinate 1,804, forward strand.
CGCTGCCCTGTTTATAGGACAGACCCGAGCGCTGCATGGTGGCCGAGGCCGAGCACTCGGTCAGCCCCCAGGCCTCGAGGATGGTGATGTTGAGCGCGCTGGAGGCGTCTTTCATGAGCTGTGCGGGCATGGCTGAAGCTCCCGAGATGCCGATCCTCAGCGATGACAGGTCGTACTTGCCCCGCTCCGGATGGTTGATCAGCATGAAATACATGGCCACCACCATGGGAACGAAGGTTATCTTGTGCTTCTCGATCTGCTCGAAGATCTCCACGGGATTAAAGGGATCGAGCAGAACGAAGGAAGTTCCCGTGACCAGGGAGCAGAGCATCACGGTAATGCCGAAGCCGTGGAAGGCCGGCACCACCATCAGGGCCCGGTCGTTGTCCCCCAGCTGGAGCAAACTTACGATGGTATCGGCGTGGAAGAACAGGTTGGAGTGCGTCAGCATCGTGCCCTTGGGCACGCCGGTGGTGCCCGACGTATAGAGGATCTCGACCACGTCCTTTTCCTTGCACTGGGCTTTGAAAGGAGTCGACGGGGCCTCCGCCTCGAGCTTGGATAGCTCCAGCCCTTCCCGGTAGGCGCCGTTGACTATCAGGTGTTTGAAGAGGGGAGGTTTGTTTTCGATCTTGCTGAAATGCTCGGCGAAGGCCGGATTGGTTACCAGTGCCACCGAGTCGCTGTCCCGCAGCAGGTATTCAAGCTCACGCTCCTTGTAAAAGATATTGACCGGTACGGCCACCGCTCCCAGGTAGGCGCAGGCGAAATAGGCCACCATGAACTCGGGGCAGTTGTTGAGCATGATGGCGACTTTGTCGTCGCGTTTGACGCCCAGCTTCTTGAGGGCATGTGCCAATCTGTTTACCCTGCTTAGAAGCTGGCTGTATGTTACGGGCTGGTCCTTGTAGATAAGAGCGGGTTTGTCTCCGATCTTGGAGGCCCTGGCCTCCAGCATAGCCGGCAGATGCATTTTAACCTCCTCTACGAGCTGTCCGCAGCTCATGGAAATGGTTTCTCAAAAGGGGCAGCCCGTGCGGATTGCAGCAGGGCAGGCTGGGCCCGGGTAAAATGGTAAAGCATCGCCTGTCGAAATGTAAAGGAGCGTGTTTTCACACTTAATTTGAAGATATAGCATGCGCTGTGTCCGGATACTTGACTATGGATATCCTTCTGTTAGAATAAGCGACCGGCAGTCAGTTATGTCCGGCGTTTTTGGGTCGTTCTGAGCAGCTTGGACAGGTCTTCGATATTACAGGTGAATAACATCAGGATATACTGCGCAAGATGCAGGAAAAGTAGTAGATTGTACGGCAAAACACGGCAGGAGGAAATGATGTCGGTGAAAGGCTACAAACGGTTATCCTTTATCACGGATATCAGGGGCATAAAAAGCGCTTTGGGCGAAATGAAGGGCAAGGGGCATCCCCGTCAACCCGGGTTGAACAGGGATTACAGCCCATCCCCATCTGACCCGGTGCTGGACGAACAATGGTTTCGGGATACTATTACTGATAAGGTGCAGAACCATCCGCTCAATGCCATGGAATATCCATTCAACGGCGAAAGGATATTCGATCCGCCCATGGTCGGCTTTGTACGCGGGGACGATCCGATTTTCGAGAAATTGAAAGAGATCATCGGACCGCATCATCTCACTCCTGTCGAATGGATGGCATGGCAGGCCGGTAAAAACAGGGTCGAACCTCCTGCGGCAGGTGATTTAAGCGTGGTATCTTTTGTAATGCCGTTAACCGATCGGACCAGAAGGGAAAATGCTGCCATGAAGGAGTGGCCGTCCGAGCGCTGGGCTCAGACAAGGCTGCTGGGTGAAATCTTCAGCCAGGTCATGGTCAGGGGGATCGTGACATATCTGATGGGCAGAGGCGTATTGGCGGTGGCGCCGGATGTTACACCGCTGATGAGGAAGCAGCGTTATCCGAGAGTGGGCTGGGCTTCACCCTGGTCACACCGGCATATAGCTTATGCTGCCGGCCTGGGCACATTCGGGATGCACGATTTCCTCATTACACCCAAAGGCGCAGCGCACCGCTGCGGCAGTTTTATTGTGAATCTGAAGCTGTCGCCCGACCGGTCGAGGCCGGAGAATATCCACGCGGGCTGCCTTCAGCACAGCGGCGCCAAATGCCTAAAGTGCGCCGCCAGGTGTCCTGTGGGGGCCATCGGTGAGCAGGGTCACGACAAGGAGGCCTGTTACCAGCGGGTCTCGAAAACACTGGCCTACTGCAATAAAAATTATCATATATTCATCTACGGTTGCGGCCTGTGCTCGGTGGGCGTACCCTGCGAATCGATTGCCCCAGCTTGCCGGTAGCAGCCGCCCGGT
>JBAZLT010000201.1:0-4143 GCA_041650115.1 Dehalococcoidia bacterium
GTCAACGTCAGCGGATTGACGCTGGCCAACGCGAAGGGCGGCGGGTGTTGGGGTGGAGGCATGGGCATCGACGAACAATACGGCATCACCAATGTGCGGGACTGCATCATGAGGGACAACTTCGCCGAATTCGGCGGCGGCGGCGTCTACATTACGGACAGCGGCGCTGTTTCTTTGCTCAACTGCCTGATCATCGATAATTCCGTGGACATTTTCGGCGGCGGCGGCATTTACAGCTACTACAACGATAACGTCACAATCTCCAATTGTGAGATCAGCGGCAACTCCGGCCTGGTGGATACCCTCGGCGGCGGCATCTATGCAGATGAATGCCTGAGCTTTCAACTCATGGATTCCTGCGTCAACGGGAATAGCTCGGACAGCGACGGCGGCGGGATTTACGGCGTTGCCTTATACGATACTTCCATATCCAGGTGCACATTCGACGGCAACTCAACAAACGGTTCCGGCGGCGGTATCTATCTGAGCTTCACCAGGGGGACGGACGTAGTGCAGATCGAGGCCTGTACCGTGAGCAATAACCAGGCTGCGGTGAACGGCGGTGGACTCTTGAACGGGAAAGACCCGCCGGCAGGCATATCTTCGGCCGTGCTGACCAATTGCACAGTCTACGGGAACGTCCTCACTTCCCCGGGCAATGGCGGCGGCATCTTCAATTCGGGCCAGGCCGACCTGCGCAACTGCACGATCGGCTCGAACGATGCCGGGACGGGCGGCGCGGGTGGAGGCTACTTCGAGGCAAGCCCTCACACCGGCATATTCAAGAACACGATACTGGCTGAAAACACAGCCGGCGCCGGAAGTCCGAATGACATAGCCGGCGGCCTGGGCTATGTATTCATTTCAAACGGGCATAATATTTGCACGACGAATGCACCTGCGTTTTTTAATCAGCCCACCGACAACAATACGACCGACCCTGGCCTGGGACCCTTGCAGGACAACGGTGGGCTCACCTTCACCTGCGACATCGGCATGACAAGCCCTGCTTTCGACACGGCGCAGGACGGTCCCACAACCGACCAGCGCGGCTATCCGCGTCCCGCCTGCTGCCACTATGATGTGGGAGCATATGAACTGCAGCCTGTGGCGCCAACCGTTACAGCAATTGTGCCGGGTAGTGGCCTCAATAGCGGTACCGTGAACATTGCGGACCTTGCCGGCGCAAATTTCGTCAGCGGCGCCACTGTCAGGCTGACCAGGGCCGGGCAACCGGATATACACGGTAGCAGCGTGGTCTTTATCAGCCCCAACAAACTCACCTGTACTTTCGACCTGACGGGGGTGGCGGCGGGCTCCTGGAATGTTGTGGTGACGAATCTTTGCACGGCATCCGGCGTCTTGCCTGACGGCTTCACGGTTACTGTGCCGCCTGTACCTCCTGCTCCTCCTGCTACGCTGCAAAACGGCGTGGGAGGGCAGACACCGCATGGCGGCTCCGGGGGAGACAATCCGACCGGCATCCAGACAGTCGCACTGAGCAACGTACAGCTTGTTAGCGCCAGGCTCTCGGATAGCGTGGTGGCGCCGGGGGCACCTGTTACCGTAACGGCCCACCTGGTGAACAGGGGCACGGCCAACGGCAGTAAAAAGATCACAGTGTATGTAAACGGGCAGGTGGAAGCTGTGCAGGGTACAACCATGAACAGGGGCGGCTCCACGACGCTGACCTTTTATCTTTCGCGCAGTGAGCCGGGAGATTATGCTGTCTACGTCAATGATATGCAGGCGGGAAGCTTCAAGGTTGAGGTCTTCAAGTTATCCGACATCGTGCTGTGGTTGAGCATGGCCTGCGTACTGGCTTCCCTCATCCTCGGCGTGATCATGCTCTGGCGGCGGCGTTAAATCAATTGTCCTTGTGCGGGCCCGGTGCACCAAGAGCTGTACAAATGGCGAAAAGATACCGGTTGTTATTGCCGGCGCTAGGAAGTGTGGTGCAGCAATAAATTGAAGGAGTGAGAAGGTGGTCAGGAAGGTACTGGTAATCATAGGTGGCTCACTGAGTATACTTTGGGGTATCGCTCATTTGATTCCAACCGGATCGGTTGCCGACGGGTTCGGCGCCACTTCGGTCGACAATAAAAGGATCATACTGATGGAGTGGATCAATGAAGGGCTGACACTCCTTTTCCTGGGCACGCTGGTTATTTTGATTGCGGTTTTCAACTACAGCAATCTGAAATCTCGCCGGATCGTATTTATAGCGGCTGCAGTCATGCTGATAGCGATGGCGGTACTGTCGCTGTGCACGGGCGCCCAGATAGATTTTATCCCGTACAGGCTCTGCCCGGTCATTTTCACGGTCTCAGCCGTATTGATACTGCAGGGCGCTTTGGGGAAGGCGTAGTTTTCACCCCGGCTGTCTTCACTTTGCAGGCGACGGCGGCAGGCCGTGAAACTCGCCGGTCTCACCTTCATACGAGAAGACGTCCTCGATTTTCACATTAAAAAGACCGGCGATGCGGAAAGCCAGCGGCAGGGAGGGGTCGTATTTACCGTTTTCAATGGAGATAACCGTCTGTCTGGTCACGCGCAGGCGCTCGGCCAGCGCCTCCTGGGTAAGGTCGTGCATGGCCCGGAATACCTTTAACCTGTTTTTCATCTGCGCACCCTACAGCTTGCGGCTGAAATAGGCGTAAAAGCACAGGTGCAGTATTATCGCAGCACAGACGAAATAACCCATAATGCTGCCCAGAAAGACGATGTTTTCCGGTAGCTGGTTGCGGAAAAGGGCGGCGCCCAGCGCAGCTACCGCTGCCAGTATGAGCACGCTGATGAACGCGGCATGGGCAGCTTTCCAGCTGATCTGCATCATTCGTTCGTCCCGTACAATCTCTTTATTGCGGCGTTCCACAATAATCGCAAGTACAATGGCTACAACAACAGCTGCCAGAGCGATTACGGGCGTATCGGTGCCTATGGCAATCGCCACGGCCAGCCCCAATCCGCCCCCGATGGCAGCCCTATAGATGCGAAATCGACTTAGTTTCATTTCTCATGCTCCTGTATAGTATTATATACTAATAGTATAGCATACTATACATTTTGTCAAATAGAAATCAGAGGCTTTCAGGGCAACAATGATTAATCGAACAATGCTATGGTCTGAAAATTTTGACGAGAGTACTCGATGTTACATAACCACCTGTCCCGGTAGCGGTGATTGTGTACGTTGTGGTGGCGGTGGGGAAAACCTTTTTCTGACCGGTTAACGCCACGGTTCCCACTCCATTGTCAATTGAGACTGAAGTGGCATCCGAGGTACTCCAGTATAGGTACGAGGCCTCTCCTTCGTTTATTAAATAGGGCTCCGAGTAAAAGTAGTTAATAACCGGTATGGTGGCAGGAGGGAAAGTCGGCGCAACATCTACGGTCAACACCACTGACGCTTCGGTTGTGGCGCCGCCGGCACCGGTGGCGGTCAGGTAGTAAACAAGATCCGCTCCGCGTGTCACCATGGAAGAAACGACCGGTTGAACCTGTATGCTGTTGCCGTACGTTTCCATATCGAATCCGAGCAGGGGTTCTGTAATACGGAATCTAACTGCATCGGTGGCGGTCCATTGCAATGTCGAATATTGTCCTTCGGTAATACGGTCCGGGACGGCAGTGAAACTGCTGATAACCGGTGTGGTGGCAGGAGGGAAAGTCGGCGCAACATCTACGGTCAGCACCACTGACGCTTCGGTTGTGGCGCCGCCGGCGCTGGTGGCGGTCAGGTAGTAAACAAGATCCGCTCCGCGTGTCACCATGGAAGAAACGACCGGTTGAACCTGTATGCTGTTGCCATACGTTTCCCTGTCGAATCCGAGGAGGGGTTCTGTAATACGGAATCTAACTGCATCGGTGGCGGTCCACTGCAATGTCGAATATTGTCCTTCAGTAATACGGTCCGGGACGGCAGTGAAGGCAGTGATGGATGGGATTACAGACGGGGTTCCGGACGGCGCAGCACCGCCCGCGACGGTCACCGTGCCGGTGGCTATTCTGATACCGCTGCTGTTTTGAGCGGTCAGTGTGTAAGTTGTCGTGACTGAAGGGTAAACAAGGATACTACTTACCGGTGCGACGTTGCCGAATCCCGGATCCAGGGTAACGGACGTTGCATTGGATATGCTCCAG
>JBAZLT010000202.1:0-4132 GCA_041650115.1 Dehalococcoidia bacterium
TATCTCTGATTATTTCTATTGCACGCCGGAAATCCCGGTCGGCGATAGCTCTGATATATCCCTCGACATCTATTCCGGCCGGACATGCCGCTTCACAGGGAGATTTCTCAACTGTTTTAGCCAGGCATCTCGATTCATCCACGCGAGACTGCGGACCCAGAACACGCACGCCTCTGATGGTCTTGCCTAGCTGGCGTATCACGATCTGTGTGCAGGTGCGCCTCAATATGACAACGCGTACACCGTGCATCTTTAAGACTCTGGAGAAAACCTCACGCGATTGGGCCTGATTGAAAGGATCAGCCACCTCCAGATGATCAACCTGGAAGGCTTTTAGGATATCGACGATATCCATGATTTTGGTCGGTTCATATGCAGCGGTGAGGCCGAATGCGCCGGGATGAGGCTGATGACCGGTCTGTCCGACCGAACGATTGTCAAGGATCACTATTAAAAGATTGCTTTTGTTATATACAGCGTTGACTACGTTGACCATACCGTGATGGAAAAAGCCCCCATCCCCCATTAAAGCAACAACTACCTGGTCTATTCCGCTCATGGCGAGGCCGTGCGCGCCGCCCACGCTGCCGCCCAGCGGCAGCACGACGTTTTCAAGTTTGAGAGGCGGTTGCATAACCAGATCGAAGCAGCCGTCACCGCCAAAGCCCAGGATATTGACATTAATCTCCTCTGCCGCCCTCTTTAAGGCATACAATCCCGCATATTCCGGGCAGCCGGGGCACATCTTTGATAGCTCTGTCGGATCCCCGAATTTTATCTCGTCACGCAGTATCTTCTTGCCTTCATCTATACGGCTTCTGCTTCCTCTCGGCCGGTATTTCTTTCCGGTCAGCTTCTCCAGAGCTTCGCCGATATGGTTGCGCTCGATCTCTCCAAGCGTGGGCAGATGCTGTGTCAGCTTGCCGAATACGGCGGCATGCGACGGCAGCCCGGCAGCGATAGACCGCACCCCCTCTTCTATAATGGGCTCGATCTCTTCGACCACCAGCACCTGAGCGTTGCTCTCAAGCATCGTTTTAACCAATTGAAGCGGCAGAGGATTGGTTATGGCCAGTTTGAGAACCGATACTTGTTCTGCAAGATTCATGACATCCAGCGCTTCAAGCACCAGAGTATGGCAGCCTGCAGTGATGATGCCGGTTTTTGCGTTCTTTTTCAGCTTCATCTGATGAAGAGGGGAAGCTTCAGCCACCTCGTCCCTGAACCGCAGATTGGGTAATCGCCCGACCTCGCTGACGACTTCCTCCGAAGCTTCGTTGTGCAGACGTAAACTGGTGGAAAACCAGACGGGATAGGGGGCCACCCTCAGGACGTCAGGGCCTTTTTTTCGAGGGATGTCATAACCTTTATGAAACCGTGCCACATCGTAGGTGTCACATACCGCCTTGCGTTCCCGGACGGAGTGTTGTATCGGGCCGAGGACGACGGGCTCGCGGCCCCAGCCGGTCCTGTCTCTGACCCTGACGAATATGGTCATGCGCAGGATTTCGGAGAGGTCATAGGCGGCTACAATCCAGTCCTTGACCTCCTGCATGGTGGCCGGCTCCAGTACGGGACAAAGAGCGTATTTGGGGATGTATCTGCTGTCCTGCGTGTTTCCCGTTGTCTCGGCATTGGGATCGTCGTTGAATACTACAACTGCGCCGCTGATTCCCATATGTGTTGTGGTCAACAGGGGATCCGCGATGAAATTCATCCCGGTGTTCTTGAAGACCGACATGGCCCTGACGTTGCCCAAGGTGGCGCCGATCATGGTCTCGAAGGCGCTTTTCTCATTGGCCGACCATTCGATATGCATGGAAGGAAAGATGGGCTTGGGCCAGGCCAGGCTGTCCAGGACGTAATTAACCGGCGAGCCCGGATAGGAGGTTATCACCCGCACACCTGCTTCGATGGCAGCCCGCGCGATCGCCTCGTTGCAATTCATCAGCACCAGTTCCCCGATCTTGTCCCTGCCCAGGTTTTCACTGGAATACTTCATAAAGGTTCTGGTAGCGTATTTTTCATCCTGTGCCTTCATGCCGGCAATCTCAGACATGGTTTGCCTCCTTATACCTGTGTTTTGGAGTGGAAAAAGACATATCTCACCGCTTCAGTTTGTACCCGGCTTTTTCCCTGTCCCAGGTTTTTTCAGAAACCGTCTTCAGCTCATTTTTCTTGACCCTGCCCAGTTCGGACCTGGGGAAATCCTCGACAAATTCTACGAAACGGGGCACCATGAAATAGGCCATCTTGGGCTGGCAAAAGTCCAGTAATTCCTCCGGTTTCAGTGTCTCACCTGCATTCAGCCGGATAATCACTTTAACTTCATCCTCTCCCAATTCCGAGGGAACCGGCACCGCGACCATTTCGGCGATCTTGGGGTGGCTTCCGATTATTTGCTCCAGCTCCTGGGACGAGATATTTTCGCCGCGCCTGCGGATGGCGTCCTTTTTCCTGTCGACAAAGTGAATATAGCCCTGGGAATCGATCAGACCGAAATCGCCCGTGTGAAACCACAGGTTTCTCCAGGTATTCAATGTCGCTTCCGGCTGCTTGTAGTAGCCGGTCATCATGATAAACGGCAGTTTCGGCCTGCATACTATCTCTCCCACAGAGCCGCGAGACAACTCGTTATCGTAATCATCGAATATCTTGATCTCAAGCTCCTCTATGCCCTTGCCCAGGGTACCCGGCTTCCTGTCGTCCCAGGCCTGGATACTGACAGGCTCGATTTCGGTCAGGCCGTAATCGTCCTGCAAGATGATATTGAATCGCTTTTCAAATGCGTCCTGGATATCTTTGGGCACCCATGCGCAGATCATGTTTTTAACCTGGTGATTCCTGTCGTCGGGCGATTCCGGCATCAGCATTAACAGCTGAAGTATCTGTCCGAAACCGCCGGTAGCCGTGATTTTGAATCGTCTTAAATCGTCCCACCATTTGCGCAGGCTGAAAGTCTCAACCATGTACATCGTGGAATCGCTCAGCAGGGTGCTCATAGTGGCGTTGCCCATCCCCGAAAAATGGTACATGGGGAACCAGTTGTAAAAATTCCCGCCCTCGGCGCCGTGAGTTACCTCGATCATCTTTTCACCGGCGAAAACATATTGATTGTGCGGTTGCATGATCGCCTTGGAGGCCCCCGTCGTGCCGGAAGTAAACTGCATGCAAAAGATATCACTGTAATGGATATCGATCTTGGGAGTGGTATCCGGAGATTCAAGCATCTGCGGCCATGAGATCGTATCGAACCGGAAATGCGGCGCATTATCGGTAGCGGGACAGATAATCAGCTTCTCCAGGTTCTTCAATTCATCTTCAATAGCTTTAACATTATCAACATACTTCTGGTGGACCACCAGGGCCCTGGCATCGGAATTATTGATCATGTAGGCAAGTATATTACCCTTCTGATGGTAGTTGATTGAAACCATGGTGATGCCCGATTTGGCAAGTCCGAACATAGCATAAAGAAACTCAAGGCAGTTCGGCAGTAGTACACAAACCTTATCACCTTTCTTCAGTCCCAGTTTCAAAAAACTGTTGCCCACACTGTTGGCTATCCCGTCCAGCCCCCTGTAAGTAACCATATCATCTTCGAAGAAGCAGAAGGGCTTATCGCCGTTCTTTTCAGCCTTGAGTTCCAGCACACGTCCGACTGTCCTGTCCTTATTCTGATATTTATCCATTTTCAATCTCCTTGATCATTGTACATGACATAATGATCTGTCAGCCGAGCTTTGCCGTATTTACAACCTGTCTTTTTCTGGTCTCAACTTCATATATAGGGGCATTCAATTCCTTGAGGAATATATCCGGCGCGAAGGCGCCTTCAGGCGCCAGAACTCCGTGTTTGCTCACCTTGCCACGTGCCAGCAACAGAGCTGCCACAGCTGCGGGAGTGGCGGTGCCCGTGCGAACCGAATCGGTCATTAAATCGTAGGCATACATAGTCGGATCCCCATCTTTCTGCCCCTTTACCACGACCTTGGTAGCGCCGGCACAGCCCGCATACCTGGCCATCTCCTCGTTGTATAGGTCCAGGAAAAACTGGGGAGCAAAGCGGGGCAGGGCACGTAAAAGCCGGACCGACAGCTCTCTGACCGGCATTGAATATCCTTCAGGGAGA
>JBAZLT010000203.1:0-4125 GCA_041650115.1 Dehalococcoidia bacterium
TCGATCCCGGCTATCAGCCTGATATTCTTGCTGCCGTGATGGCGGATGACCTTGCGCGAGAGTTGTGCCTGCAGGTCACGGGCCTGTCTGGTATCGAGGTCCCAGCGGTGGCAGGGGGGAATTTTCATAAAGCTGATTATAAGGGCTGTACCCGGCATATTACAAATAACGCCGGCACAGCCATAAGGTTGCACTCACTGGCCTGATAGCTGATGCTTGCTCAATCTACCTCGTGCGATGTGATCAACGGTGGCCTGAGATTTTGAAAAATGATTGTGCAGGCTATAAAATTATCCACGTTTACGGTGGATACTTTCGCGGTATCGAATACAGGGGGCAAACAGTATGAGCTTAAAAAAATCGCATATTATTTATTCAGTCATCGCGCTGGTTTTGATTTGCATAACCGCCGGCTGCAGCAGTCCGGCAACAGACGTTAACCAACCCGGCAAGTCCTCCATTACCGAAGGTGTCATGACCACTTCGGTGGACGATAATTCAAAGCCCACCAGTGCCGTGGCCACAGTGTTCGCACCCGACACGCCGGCCATTTATTGTTCGTTTAAAGTCTCGGGGGTTACGGAGGAGGATCTGATCAAGGCCAGCTGGTACTACGTCAAGGGTGAAGCCGCCGGAAAGGAAAACGAGCTGCTCGACGAGATATACACGAGCGCGCAGGGGGGCGACGAGGCATACTACCTGGCGTTTTATAAACACATGCCGGCGGGCGGCTGGTATAAAGGCAATTATAAAGTCGTTCTCTATGTAAATGATAAAGAGAAACTGACGGTGCCCTTCGATGTTGAATAGCTGCGCATCCGCAATTATTTATAGCAGGAACGGCGCAGGCGCGAGTATCGGGCCAGCACAGCCATAGCACGGGCGCATTGCTCCGGCGTATCGTATACGGGGACTCCGGAATCTTTCAGTGCATCCGCTACAGGGTCTGCCTTGATGTCACTGTACCAGCGCACACATACAATGGGCTTTCCATAAATGCGCGGCAGCTCGCAAAAGCGCCTTGTCCCCTCATCGGTCAGCTTTTTCAGGTTATCCAGCACATCCGCGGGCAGATCATTAAGTTTTAAACCCCAGACGAATGGATTGATGGGCACGTTGCTGATGACGCCGTCGATATATTCAAGCTTCAACAATGTTTCCACCACATTGGCTTCGTCCATGGCCGTGCGATAGCTTCCGGCGAAGTCTACCGGATTGGTGGGCGACGGGGCATGGGCAGGGAGCATTTTAGCCAGGGCCGCGCAGGTCTCCCTATCCAGCTGCGGCACCTCCAGCCCCAGCTTCTGGCATGCGTCCGTCGATACAACGCCCTGTCCTCCCGTGCCCAGCACGCCTATCCTGTTGCCGGGAGGCAGCGGCGAGGCAAGGAATGCGATAGCCAGGTCAAAGGTCTGAAATGACTCTTCGGCGCGTATCAACCCCAGCTGTTGGCAGGCGCTCTGGAAGACCAGATCTGAACCTGCGATGGATGCAGTATGCGACATGGTCGCACGCGCACCGGCGGGCGAACTGCCGCCCTTGTAAAGGACGATCGGCTTCCTTTTGAGGGTCTCCCTGCATACATCAAAAAACCTCCTCCCGTCTTTGATGCCTTCCAGGTAAAGTATGATTACGCTGGTTTCGTCATCAAGTGAAAAGTATTCGATATAGTCTGCAACGGTGAGATCGGCCTGGTTGCCGATGCTGATGAAGGCCCGCAGGCCATAGCCCTTTGTGCCTGCCATGTCCGCCATGTACCCACCGAAGGTGCCGCTCTGAGAGATGAAGGTGATATGGCCCTGTCTGGGCGCCTGTTCAAAAGCGTTGTTGAGGCAGGCTGCTGCGCTCCAGATGCCCATGCAATTCGGTCCCACACAGCGTATGCCGCCGCCGGCCGCAATGCTCATGACTCTTTCCTGCAAGGTCTTGCCCTCGCTGCCCGTTTCAGCGAAGCCGGCGGATATCAATATGGCTCCCCGTACGCCCTTTTCCACGCATTCTTGCATTACGGCGGGCACATGCGCCGCCTGCACCGTTATCACGGCCAGGTCAACCGGGCCCGGTATGTCCTTTACGGAACTGTAGCAGGGCAGGTCCAGCAGCGTGCCGCCCTGCGGATTGACAGGATATATACCTCCCTTGTAGCCAGTACGCAGGGGCCTTTCGACCATCATATATCCCCATTTGGCTATGTTGTCCGAGGCGCCGATAATGGCCATGGATGCCGGTTTGAATATGCAGTCGAGTTGCCCTGTTGTCGATGGCACGGCGGTACCTCCGGATAAAGGCGTTGGACGGATTATAAACTATTTCACCTCTGGATTTCATGCCCGACTATATGTCGGGTCGCGAGCGTCAACGATGGATGTAATATGCGATATTGTTGACAGGTACGAACGCTTACGGCATAATAACCAGTAAAAAATAAAGGACTACAGGTAAACCGACATCATGGTAAAAATCAGGTTAAGAAGAACAGGCGCCAGGCATAAGCCCATGTACAGGATAGTGGTGAGCGACAGCAAGTCGCCCCGCGAAGGCGCTTTTATTGAGATCATAGGGAGTTATAATCCGCTTAACGATCCTGAAACTATTACTATAAATGAGGACAAAGCTCTGGCCTGGCTGGAGAAAGGCGCCCAGCCGACAGAGACGACATACAGATTGCTGGCTAAAACCGGCGTGATGGCAAAGTTTAACGCGGCGCATCCTACAAGAAAATTCAAACAGGCAGTACAGAAGACTACTCAGAGGGTGAAGAAGAAGTCCAAATCTGCAACTGAGGTGAAGGCATCATGAAGGAGTTAGTCGAATACATTGCCCGGTGTATCGTGAGCGCGCCCGATGACGTCAAGGTAACGCAGGAGGCCGATGCAGGGGGTGTGGTCATCAAGCTGGAGGTCAACGCCGAGGACAAGGGCAGAGTAATCGGCAAGCAGGGAAGGGTTGCCGAGGCCATGCGCACGCTTTTGCGCGTGGTTGCTACCAAAGAAGGCACCAGAGTCAGGCTCGAGATTATCTAATAGTATCTGGCAATAAAAAAAGCCAATATCGACCGGACGATCGATATTGGCTTATGTTTTTTTATTCTTCAACTCTATACACGGGGTTTGTAGCCCGGCATCCTGCGGTGCTTTTCGGCAACGCGCAGGCGGGCGAGAGAACGCCTGAGGGCAGCCTCCGCCCTCGACTGGTCGAGATCAGGCGTGATGGACTTCAATCGATCTTCTGCTCTCTGCTTTGCCGCAGAGGCGCGTTCAAGATCGATCTCATCGGATCTCTCGCAGGCATCGGCCAGCACAATTACCTTTTCCGGCATTACCTCCATGAAACCGCCGGTGATAACCATATATTGCTCGTCGCCGTCTTTACGTATGACAAGTTCGCCCGGGGCAAGCATGGTGATGAGTGGGGCATGCTTGGGAAGTACGGTCATCTGCCCCTCGGTACCCTCGGCGATGACGGTAGTTACATCGCCGGAAAAGACCTGGCGCTCGGCAGTGACTATCTCTAACTTCATAGTCGGCATGATTACGCCCCTAATTTCTGTGCTTTTTCTGCGGCTTCTTCAATGGTACCCACCATTACAAATGCTGATTCCGGAAGGTGGTCCCATTTGCCTTCGAGTATTTCTTTGAAGCCGCGGACCGTTTCCTTAATCGATACATATTTGCCGGGTATTCCCGTGAACGGTTCCGCCACGAACATGGGCTGCGTAAGGAATCTCTGTATGCGGCGCGCCCTGTTGACGGTCACCTTGTCTTCTTCGCTCAGCTCTTCCATGCCCAGGATGGCGATAACGTCCTGCAGGTCCTTGTAACGCTGCAGCACTTTTTGAATGCCGCGGGCAGCCTGGTAGTGGTCTTCTCCCACAATCTGCGGATCGAGAATGCGCGAGGTGGAGGCCAGGGGGTCCACTGCGGGGTAGAAACCCTGGGCCGCGATGGCGCGCTCGAGCGATACTACACCGTCCAGATGGCCGAAGGTTGTAACGATGCCGGGATCGGTGTAGTCATCCGCCGGTACATAGATGGCCTGGAATGAAGTGATAGAACCTTTCTTGGTCGAGGTGATGCGGTCTTCCATCTCGGCCACGTCGGTGCCCAGTGTAGGCTGATAGCCCAC
>JBAZLT010000204.1:0-4116 GCA_041650115.1 Dehalococcoidia bacterium
TGGTGCATTCAAGGTTGGAATTGGATTGGAGGGTGATGCTCATGCTGGCGGGGATAAAGTACGGGAGGTAAGCCTGCTGGCGCTGGAAAGTATCGCTAAAATGAATCTCAATGGACATGAATTCAAGCCGGGTGAGTTTGCCGAGAATATTACGACCAGCGGTGTCTCACTGGTCTCACTGCCGGTTGGTACTCGCCTGCGGGCCGGAGACGAGGTAACTCTCGAGATAACCCAGATCGGTAAAAAGTGTCACAGCGGGTGCGTAATAATGAAAGAGATGGGTATTTGCATTATGCCCAGAGAGGGCGTATTCGCCAGAGTTGTTAAAGGCGGCCGAATTAAAACCGGCGATCAGATAACTATCTTGCCGCTGAGGTAGGGTACGGCTTTTCCGCCGATTTCAACCCTCCCGCCCAGATTTCTGCAAAACAGCTCTCCTCCGCGTTTTGACAGCTGGTAAGCATGCAGCTTGTCCTTCTTCAGGCGTTTGGACCAGTACGGGATCAGTGTGGAATGGGCGGAGCCGGTGACCGGGTCCTCGTTGATACCTACCGACGGCGCGAAACAGCGTGAAACAAAATCAGCCTCATCGCCGGGAGCTGTAACGATAATCCCAAGGCAGTCCAGCTTTTTAAGCAGGCCGAAGTCGGGATCGATGGACAGTATATCAGGTTGTGATTTGAAAACAGCCAGGTAGTCGCGCGACAGATACAGCTCGGCCGGCTCAAGGCCCAGGGCGTGGTTGAGCAGTTCATTTGCCTCTGCCCGGGCAGCCACCAGCACAGGGAAGTTCATTTTGATCAGATCTCCGTCTCTTTCCACTATGAGTTCGCCGCTTTGGGATATGAATCTAATAGTGCTGGCGCGATGGTTGCAGTTGTTGAATATGACATAGGCGGCCGCCAGTGTGGGATGACCGGCCAACTCGATCTCTACGGCAGGCGTGAACCAGCGTATCTCGTAAAAGTCGTCTCTTTTAACGAAGAAGGCCGTTTCAGAGAGGTTATTCTCCTCCGCGATCTGCTGCATCAGGCTGTCGTCGATCCATTCATTCAGCGGGCATACGGCGGCGGGATTCCCTCCGAACACATGACCGGTGAAAGCATCGATCTGGTAAAGCGTGATCTCCATCAGGCCGGACCCCTCAGCATGAACATACACGATTATAACCAAATAAGATACAATATGTATATCAATCGTGGCGCTGCATTCAAAATGAATAAAGGAGTCAGAAAATGGCATCCAAATGTGCGGACTGTCCCATGAAAAAGAAAGCAGAGAGCAATCCTAAAGCGCTTATGAGCAGGATCTGGAAATGGCATACCACATGGTGTCCCGGGTGGAAGGCATATCAAAAAGAGCTCGCAGGTAAATAAACGGTTTTAGCTTAGCTGCTGCAAGTAAGACTGCCCGCGTTCATTATCGGTCGGCAGCCATAAATTATCGTTGTTTGATTCTCTGGCACGTCTCGCCCCATATATCACTGCCCTTGACAAGTATATAGTATAAAGTTATACTATATACTTATAGGTAAAGATTTATGGTGACAGCTTTAGAGAAGAAGGGGGGGTTGATGCGGATAAGCGAGATCTCCCGCATAACCGGTGTTTCTCTGCCGACCATTCATTACTATGTCAGGGAGGGATTGCTCTCGCCGGCGGTCAAGACCGCGCGCAATATGGCTTACTACAGCCCGGAATGCATAGAGGATATCCGCCTGATTAAGCAGCTTCAATTGAAAAGGTTTCTCCCGCTTTCGGCCATTAAAATGATGATGAGCGCCAGACAAAGAGGGGAGGATACCAATCACCTGATCGAGATGCTCACTTTCCTTGATGATATTTTTCATCCTGTTGGAAAGGGAGCAGCATGTAGCCTGACTTTTCATGATTTGGTCAATGCCACGGGCATGTCCGCCGCCGATCTCAACGAGCTGGATGAGATGGGCCTTCTCATGCCCGCGGATACGCCGCAGGGCAGGATGTATGACGATATAGATTTACGCATCGCCCAGATCGTGAGTGAACTGGAGGAGTTTGGCTTTAGACCTTCAGATCTTCAGGTCTACAGGCAATATATCGATGCCGTCCGCAACGAGGCAAAAGCGATACATGAAAAAGTACACCAGGTTCATGGCTCGATGAGCGTCCCTGTTGCCCGGCTTTCCAGGGCGCTCACGGAAATGAAATCGTGCCTTTCCCACAAGATATTTCGCGAGATTGTGGTGGGAGACCATGACCTGCATGTGGGATCGCAGGAAAACTAGTGGTGTTAAAATGAGAAAATTCATCTGTATTGCCATGCCCGTGCTTTTGGTGCTGGTCATAGTAACCGGCATTATAGAGTCCCAGGATTTTCATGCAGGACGACCGCCCGCGGCACACATTTTTCTGGCCGTTCTGTTCATTGTGGTGACACTCATTCACGCCTGGCTGAACAGAAAGGCACTGCTAAGATACTATACAGGCCTTAAAAAGACTGATTAACAATAATTGGCTGCCGAGCCAGGATTCGAACCTGGGCAAACGGATTCAAAGTCCGTCGTGCTACCACTACACAACTCGGCAGTTCGATTGTAAGGGTATCACAGAAATTTTCGGCCGGTCAATCTAAAAATTTTAAAAATTTTTGATTTTGCCTAAACCTCCTGCACCCGGCCTGCGTTTTATAAGTATCAAACAGAAAAATAAAGCGCAGGAGCAAAGAGATGACAAGGAGTAAAATGGCTGAACTGATCAACAAAGACGGGAAACTGCTTGCACTGTTCACCGGCATGCTGCTGGACGGAGTCCTGCTGATCACCCTCGTTGTATACGCCGGAACGCTCTTCGCTTTCTAAATTACTGCACCATTACCGTCCGAAATCTCAATTGCCGCCACCCGCAAAGGGTGGCGGCAATTTTTTATTGCTTATTCGCTGGAAAGAACTGGTGCCGAAGGTCGGACTCGAACCGACACGAGAGTTGCCCCTCAACAGTTTTTGAGACTGCCGCGTCTACCATTCCGCCACTTCGGCCCGGCCGGTCTAAAGGTGGTGCCGAGGCCCAGAATTGAACTGGGGACACGTAGATTTTCAGTCTACTGCTCTACCGACTGAGCTACCTCGGCGCGAACGATATTGTAGCCTCTGAGCTGATACCCTGTCAATTATATTACACTCGTTTTTAATCTATTGCAGGAAAAAAAGTCGCATATCTAGTAATATGTAAACAATGCAGCAGTACCACTGTCCTTACTGCCGCTCGCCTGTATATGCGGGGGAGAAAGCCTGCCGCAGGTGCGGTCAGCTTCTGTCATGGTCTCCCGCGCATACTCCCCAGACCCATGCAGTAAAACAGGAACGCGGTCAACAAGAAGGGCGTCCCAGGAAATCGTGGGTGTGGCCTCTGATAGCCCTGCTTGTGATCATACTTCTGGCAGGGGGTGGAATATACTACTTCCTGCGAATGATGGAGAAGCCGCCGGCTGCAGCGGTTACCGATAACACCGCCACATCCACTAATGAGGAGCTGATTACCCCTGATAATACGGCACCGGTCATCAGCAATATTAAGGTTGAGGATCTAACCTATAATTCGGTGGCCGTTAAATGGAGCACCAATGAGCCTTCGACCAGCCAGGTCATCTGGCGGACAGAAGACGGCAGAATATTCGTCACCGACGAGAAAAAGGCCTTGGTCACTCAGCACGTTGTCGAGCTCACGGACCTTAAAACGAAACAGAGATACTTTTTTAAGGTGAGGTCGGTTGATCCCTCTTATAACGAATCTATCTCCGTCGAAGATAATTTCGATATAGGTCTTTCGCATGGGGTGGCCGCTGTTAAAGTGGCAGCGAACAGCATGAAGACGGAAGAGCCTCAGCCCGCGGTATTCCGTACTGTTATCAGTGGGAAGGTGGTCAACTCGGGAGAGGTGCCCATAAGGACCAGAGACATCGAGGTATGGATTCAGATCAACGTTGCCGGCCAGCCGGCGACCAGCGATGTTAAGGCCGATGTAGATCCGACACCCGACATCCTTTATCCATTGTATGAAGTGGGATTCAAGGCAGTTGTGCCGGACAGAACAAAGCCCGATTATACAGTCACAGCTACGATTATTGAGGAACAGGACT
>JBAZLT010000205.1:0-4115 GCA_041650115.1 Dehalococcoidia bacterium
AATTCCGCCGTGCACCATGGGGTGGAGCGTTTTGACCCGGCCGTCCAGTATCTCGGGAAATCCGGTCAGGTCCGATATGCCTCGCACTTTGAGGCCGGCATCGGTCAGGGATTTCTTTGTGCCGCCTGTGCTGAATATCTCGACCTTGAGCCCCTCCAGTTTTCGGGCGAAATCGACCAGGCCTGATTTGTTGGAAACGCTCAGGATTGCTCGCATGGCTACCCCCTTACCGTATTATCACTCTCTCGCTGCCGTTGGCCCTGATGACCGTGCCGATGACGCCGGCGCCTTCCACCGTCTGCAATATCCTGTCGCAACCGTCTTTGTCGCAGATGACTACCATGCCTATGCCCATGTTGAAGACGCGGAACATCTCCTCATCCTTTATATTCCCCCTCTTCTGAATGAGATCAAATATGGGCGGCGCCGTCCACGACGACCTGTCCAGCTCAACAGAACAGCCCTGCGGCAGTATGCGGGGTATATTGCCCACCAGGCCTCCGCCGGTAATATGCGCGATGCCGTGAACCTCCCGCAGGTACGGTTTGAGCTGATTGTAATAGCAGCGGTGCGGCGTCAGCAGCTCCTCTCCCAGCGTTCTGCCCAGCTCTGGATATATCATTTTGAGCGACAGGGCGTCGCGATCGATGCCGAACACCTTGCGCACCAGAGAATAGCCGTTGGTATGCAGGCCGCTCGATGTCAGCCCGATGACTATATCCCGTTCGGCTATCTTCTTGCCGCTGATCACATCGTCCTTCTCCACCACCCCCACGATGAATCCCACCAGGTCGTAGTCGGAGGACCTGTACATGCCGGGCATTTCGGCCGTCTCGCCGCCGATCAGCGCGCAGCCTACCTCCCTGCAGGCCTGCGCCAGGCCGGACACCACGGCGGCCACCTTATGAGGGTGCAGCTTGCCCAGCCCAACGTAGTCCAGCATAAAGAGGGGGCTGGCGCCGCAGCAGAGAATATCGTTGACGCAGTGGTTGACCAGGTCCATGCCGACCGTGTCATGTTTGTCCATGAGGACGGCTATTTTCAGCTTGGTACCGACGCCGTCGGAGCTGGACACGAGAACGGGGTCCCCGTAATTTTTCAGCTTGAAGAAAGCGCCGAAATGGCCGATATCGTTGAGTACTTCGGGGCCGAACGTGGGACGCACCAGTTCCCTGATCAGGTCCTTGGTCTTATCGGCGGCCGAGATGTCAACGCCCGCCTGAGCGTAAGCTCCTTTAGGTTTCGATTTCACTGAGGCTCCTTGCCATGTCCTGGGGAAGAGTCTCCAGCTGCAATTTGTCCATCTCGAGCTGCACCGGCATGGGATACTCGCCGGTGAAGCAGGCCACGCAGAATATCTCTTTGGGCAGACCGATGGACTTGATCAGCCCGTCCATGCTGATATAGCCCAGCGTATCGGCGCCGATGGCGTCCTTGATCTCCGGGACGGTCTTCTGGGCGGCTATCAGCTCCCAGCGTGTGGCCATATCGACGCCGAAAAAGCAGGGGTAGCGTATGGGCGGCGCGCAGATCCTGAGATGCACCTCCCTGGCCCCGGCCTTCTTGAGCATGTTGATAACGCGCGGCGTGGTGGTGCCCCGCACGATGCTGTCGTCCACCACCACCAGCCGTTTACCCGATATCTCCTGCGTCAGCGGATTGAACTTCATCCTGACGCCCAGCTCGCGCAGGCGCTGGTCCGGCGCGATGAAAGTGCGCGCCACATAGCGGTTCTTGAGCAGTCCTTCATGATAGGGGATGCCCGAAGCCCTGGCATAGCCTATGCCGGCCGCAGTGGCTGAATCCGGCACGCCCATCACCATGTCTGCATCAATCGGATACTCCCTTGATAGTGTTGCGCCCATCTGCTCACGTGCAGAATAGATCAGTTTGCCATTGAGCAGGCTGTCGGGCCGGGCGAAGTAGATGAATTCAAATATACACAGGGCCTTGCGTTCGCTCTCGACACGGGTGCTGCGCACGCCGTTGCCGTCGATGGTGACTATCTCGCCGGGCTCTATCTCCCTCACGAACTGAGCGCCGATATTATCGAAGGCACAAGTCTCCGAAGCCAGCACCCATCCTCCGTCGATCGTTCCCAGCGACAGCGGCCTGACACCCATGGGATCGCGCACGCCGTAAAGCTTATCCCCAGCCAGGATGACCAGAGAGTATGCCCCCTGCAGGCGCCGCATGGCATGTTTGATCCTGGCCTCGATCTCCTTCTCTGGCGATGCCAGCATCAGGTAGCCGATGACTTCCGAGTCTGTAGACGAGTTGAACTTGAAGCCCTGCTCCTCCAGGCTCGTGCGCAGCGCTGCGCTATTGGTAAGATTGCCGTTGTGCGCCAGTGCCACCTGCAGATCGGTGGTCCCCGTCAGTATGGGTTGGGCATTACAGGCAACGCTGGAGCCGGTGGTCGAATACCTGTTATGACCGATGGCGATAGTGCCCTTGAGGCGAGACAGCTCTTCCTCATTGAATGCGTGCGACACAAGCCCCATATCCGTGTGGATATAGATCTTGCCGCCCTCGGCCGTAGCTATGCCCGCGCTCTCCTGTCCGCGATGTTGAAGGGCGAACAGCGCAAAGAAAGAGACACGGGCTACATCTACTCCGGGGGCGTAAATACCGAAAATGCCGCAGCTTTCGTGCAAATCATGCATCGGCTTGCACGTGAATTATACGGTTTTACAACCACAGGGTCAATGCGCTGAACAGGCCGTAATCGCTAGGGAGCCGGCGGACAGCCCCAGTACTCGGACCGCGAGTTGTTGGTTTCGTCCGATTCGTTTACCGCGCTGCCGGTATCGACGGTCACCTTCATCGTGGCATGCGTATCTATCACACAGAAGTGGTGATAATGCGGGAATGCGAATGTGGCCTGTCCTCCGGCCACCAGACCGCCCGCTATGGTGACCGCATCCTTATACACGCCATTCACATACAGCTTGACGTCGAATGGCCCCGTATCCAGAACTCCCTGGTTTTTCACCGTGAACTTTACGGTGCCCGCATCATAGGATATTTGAGTGATTATCAGGTCGGACTTCAGCACCACCAGCGGTGGCTGAACCTCTAAAGGTCCGACGATCAGGCAGCTGAATGTCTCGGACGCGCTGTTGTTGCCCTCGTTGGATTCGTCGGCAACCCCGGTTGAATCGGCGGCAACCGATATCGCGTCCGACGCGCCGCTGCAGGTATAGGAGTAGCCGCTGAAGCTCTGGGTGCTGGGGCTGCCGGCAGACAGCGACGGTACCGAATCGGTCGCCTTAACGACCCCATCGATGGTCAGCTTGGTCGAAGTGGCTGGAGAAGACGCCGTGCCCTGGTTCTTGATGCGGTAATACAGGGTTGTGCCGTTTTTCCATATATCTTCGATTATCAGGTCGGGCCTGGGCGTTGCCGCGGCGGCAACGGTCACCTTGGCCGTGGCCTGGCTGTAATATGCCGAATTGGCGGCGGTGATTGTATAGGTTGTATCGGTGGCAGGTGATACCACTCGCGTTCCGCTCAGCCCTACGCTGCCGACGCCGTTATCGATGGTGACGGCAATGGCATTGGTTACATTCCAGCTGAGTGTAGAGCTCGAGCCGGCCGTTATGCCCGCAGGATTCGCGTTGAAAGAATTGATCACGGGTGGGGTGGCAGCCGTGCCCCCGTCATCGGGCGGCAGCGCGCCGTCGCCCGTGGAATCCGTGGTAACGTTAACCGTGCCCTGCGTCTCCAGCGACCAGCTGCCCGCGTCGTTCTGCACCGAGAAAAGAATGATGTGCTTGCCCGGTGAAAGCGTCGCCGTGTTGAAGGTGGGGCGTGAGCTCAGGTCGCCGTCGATACTGGAGCGCCAGCGATAGGCTGTAATGCTGCCTTTGGACGTCTCGCCGTGCCCGGTGAAGCTTACCTCCTGCCCCCAGGCAAGGCTGCTGGGAGAGATAAGGTCTATAAAGGCCGACGGTCTGCTGCTGTCAGGAGTAGTGCCTCCCCCCGGCTGGACGATCGTGATACAGGCCGAGCTGAGGGCGATGACACATGCCAGTGCAAGATAAACAAGCTTCGACATCTTCCTGCCTCCTTCGAATTTAGTTTGCTACCCGGCATAATATTGTATTAACAAT
>JBAZLT010000206.1:0-4104 GCA_041650115.1 Dehalococcoidia bacterium
TTTTATCAACGGCAAATGGGTCGAGCAGCAGGGATTCACCCAGCCTGAAATTATCGAGTTCATGCCTCCGGTTGGGAAGCTGGAAGTGGTCTTGACCGGTCATCCCGAGCCGGTCTCCCTGCCCCGTTATATCAAGGGCGTCAAAAACGTCAGCATCAAGGGAGCGCTTTACCCGCCCAAGATGATGGAGCTGTACCGCTGGCTGATCGATACGGGTTTCGGCAGCAACGAGCAGTTCAAGGTCAATGATGAAGTTTCCATGCCGTTCCGCGAGTTGGCAGTCCGGATAATCAGGTCCATGCCGCGCTTCGCCCCCGATTATTTCAAGGATGTTCTCGACGATGCGCTGGGAAAATACGAAGCATGCGCCGGCACCTTCAAAATCGTGGTCAGTGGTAAGAAAGGCGACAGCCAGGTCAGCATTACCTACGATCTGATGGCCAACAACGTTGCGCACAGCACCGCCCTGCCGGCTGTAATCGCTGCCCTGTCCTTGCTGGACGGCAAGGTCAGGCAATCAGGTGTAATGGCGCCCGAGGGCGCCCTCGATGCAGCCATGTTCTTTGAAACTCTCAGCAAGGACGCCGTTGTGAGGGAGACCGTCACCACGGCAAGCGATAAGATCAGTTTTAAGTAGGTCGGCAAATATGCAGAAACAACAACAGTTCGATATCGCAATAAACAACGGAATAGTGGTGGACCCGCTGACCAGGTTCTATGGTCGGGCCAACGTAGGTATCAGCAAAGGCGCTATTAAAAAGATCACGGACAGCGCAGATAAGCTGGTTGGACAGAAGCAGATCGATGCCGCGGGCCTGGTTGTGGCGCCCGGGTTCATTAATATACACGGGCATGATTGCGGCGCCGGCGTTGGAGCGGAGTTCCATGTCCGCGACGGCATAACCACCGAGATCACAGGCAACTGCGGCAAATCCGGCACTTTTTTTGAGATAGCCGGTATCAAGGACAGGCCGCATTATCCCATCCGCGATTTCTTCACGACCGTAGAAGGTGAAGGACTGATAATCAACATTGCCTCATTCATCGGGCACAACACGATACGCGAGGCGGCCGGGGTTAAAGATCCCAACCAGCCGGCCACCCCCGCCCAGCTGAAGGAAATGCTTAACCTCGTCAAGCAGGAACTTGCATCGGGCGGCGCCGGTATATCATTCGGCCCGTTTTACGCGCCGGGAGCGACATTTGAGGAGATGACCGCAGTGGCGGCTCACGCTGAGAAACTGGGCGGCGGAGCTTCCATGCATGTCAGACATGCCGGCCCTTCACCCAAGGATATCGAGGCGGTCGAGGAAGCTATACGCATATCCTGCGAATCCTCCATACCTCTGACGATCTCGCACAGGGGGGGCAGTATCGTCACTCGCAGGAACACGGGTGTTGCACTGGAGCTGATCGTCACCGCGCGACATAGCGGCGTGAAAGTAACGACCGATCAGACCCCGTTCACAGCGGGCACGGCCATCATAGGAGGGGAGTTCTTCAACCAGCCGCTGGAGCCCCTGGCGCAGATGATGGGTGTGGAAGTATGGGAGCTTGAATGCCCCACCACGGTAGTCGTCGACGGTAAAACCATTATAAAAGCCAATGAACGATTTTCCAGCTTTGAGCAGTTTTACACCGTCCGCGACCGGGTGAGGGATGGCACGATAGCTGAACCGACGCTGCTGTTCCACCTGCACAAGCCGGAATTCATCTGGCTTTACTATTCTGCCCCCTTCACAATGGTGGAAAACGATGATGCAATTTACATGGATGTCAATTCAGGCAAATACGGCGGCCATCCTCGCGGCGCCGGAGCGTTTGCATACTTCCTGGGTCACTGGGTGCGCGAGATGGGAGTATGCGATCTTATTACAGGCGTCTCCAAATGCTCCACCCATGCTGCAGTCTGGCTCGGGCTGAAAAAGAAAGGGAGGGTGCAGGTCGGTTGCGATGCGGACCTGACCATTTTCGACCCGAAAACAATCATGAACGGCTCATCATATCTTGAGCCTGGAGTACCTTCACGGGGCATACCCTACGTTATCGTCGGCGGTGTTGTCGCCGTCGATCAGAGCAAACTGACTGGCTCAAGGTCCGGCACGGTGCTCAGACGTAACTGGAAGGTAACAGGCGAACTGCCTGATATCGCGCGCACGCCGGAGTTAAATGCAGGCGCCCTGCAATCGGCCGGTTAATCACGGCATAAATAAGGAGGCTGTTTTTAATGTCCACACATGATAACAATCAAGAATACAGTGCCGGGGGCAGGAACGCCACTTACATATTAGTAATCTG
Source organism: Dehalococcoidia bacterium (assembly GCA_041650115.1). Taxonomy (GTDB): domain Bacteria; phylum Chloroflexota; class Dehalococcoidia; order GIF9; family UBA5629; genus CAIMUM01. The sequence continues at coordinate 2,299 of JBAZLT010000206.1, forward strand.
TACCCTGCTTTACATGGTTAATTTTATGGACAGGCAGGTGCTCTCGGCGGTACTGCAGCCGATGAAAATCGAGCTCGGGCTTACCGATGCGGAATGCGGCCTGGTGCAGACGGTTTTTATCCTGGGGGTAGCCGTTTTCACCTTCCCGGTTTCTTACCTGATGGACCGCTGGAACAGGAAGAAACCAATGGCGATCATGGCCATACTATGGAGCGTATTTACCTATATCACCGGCCTTGCCACCAGCTTTATCAGCCTCATCATACCGCGTGCGCTGGTCGGTGTGGGTGAAGCCGGCTTTTCGTCCGGCGGCACGGCCATGATTTCTGGGGCTTATCCCAAAGAAAAGCGGGGAAGGGTGCTCGGTATATTCACCGTGGCGGTCCCGCTGGGAGCGGTAATAGGTACCATCGCCGGCGGTATGCTTTCCGCTAAATTCGGCTGGCGCATGCCATTCTTCCTGTTTGCCGTACCAGGCGTAATCCTGGGCATCATGGCCCTGTTTATGAAGGACTATAAAGTTGAGGAATCCGCTGTAACGCAGAATACCCGCAAGGATATCGGCAGCTCTTTCATAACTCTATTGAAAATACCCACGTTGCAGTGGCTGTATCTGGGACTGGGCGTTTCAACCATCATGATCAATACATTTTTATCCTGGATGCCCGCCCTGATCATGCGCGTTCTGAATGTCAACGAGTCAACCGCTGGTCTGCTCGTCGGAGGCATGGGCTTGATGGCATTGATCGGCGCCCCGCTGGGCGGCTGGCTGACCGACCTCTGGCACAGGCATAATCCCAGGGGCAGGGTCTATCTGCCGGCCATCGCACTCGCGTCGGCGGCTGTCGTATTGATAGCCGCTATCATGACCGGTTTCAATACCCTGGGCATCATACTGGGCATGCTCTACGGCATCCTTAATGTGATGGCGGTCCCTGCCTTCGGGGCTATCTCGCAGGACGTCGTACCGGCGGCACACAAAGGATTCTCCTTCGGCCTGGCCGTATTCTTCCAGTACATGCTGGGTGGCGCCTGGGGCCCCTGGGTGGTGGGAATCATATCCGATGCGCTGGGCGGTGGAGCCAGCGGATTAAGCACAGCCATCACAATCGCTACCGCTTTCGGCATAGTCGGCGGCGCGTTATTCTACGTTGCTTCCAGGCACTATGTCTCAGATGTGGAGAAGGCCGGGCAGGATAAACTGGTCACTTCAAATTGAATTTGTGAAATAAATAATTATTCCTGAATGAAATCTGTGGAGGTAGATTTAATGGCAGAAAAAAAGAAAAAGGACGTCAGGGTTGACCCGCTGTTGATGGTGGTTCTATCCAAGAGGCTGGAGGCCATCAGCCGTGAGATGGCCAACACGCTGACGCGTACAGGTCGCTCCGGCAATATCAATACGGCCAAGGATTTCTCCTGCGGCATAACCGACGGCAAGGCGCAGATGGTGTGCGTGGACGAGGGCCTTCCCATCCATATCGTGGGAGCAGGGCTGGCCGCCAAGTCCTTGACCGACCTGTTCGATGACATCAAGCCCGGCGATTGCTTCCTCAACAATTCCCCCTACTACGGGAACAGCCACCATGCCGATTTCACTTTCCTGGCGCCCGTCTTCTACAAGGGCAAACATGTATTCACCACCATCACGCGGGCGCACCAGGGCGACATCGGCAACCATGATCCATCCACTTATATGCCCTTTGCCACGGACGTATATACCGAGGGCGGGCTGGACTTCCCCTGCGTCCGCGTGCAGCGGAACTATAAAGATCTGACCGACATCATAAGGATGGCCAAAGTCAG
>JBAZLT010000207.1:0-4102 GCA_041650115.1 Dehalococcoidia bacterium
ATCTCTATCATACTGCCTGAAGAGGATATGCCCTTTATGCCCGACGGCAGACCGATTGATATCGTGCTCAATCCCATCGGCGTACCCTCGAGAATGAATATCGGCCAGATACTGGAAACGCACCTGGGCCTGGCTGCCGATATCTTCGGGGAGAGGGTAATCAATCCCATCTTCGATGGCGCCGATACCGAGGCTGTTGAGGATGCGCTGGGCAAAGCCTGGATTGTACGCAGGGCCCGGGAAGAAGGTGTTATCAACCAGGACCGCCTCGATGATGAGGGTTTTGCCCTGGTCAAGAAATGGCTGAGCGATCACGTGATAAACGCCGACAAGGTGTTCGATGAGAGCGGTAAGTATCATGGTGAGGCTAGACGGGCCAGCCTGATATTGTGGCTGGAAAAAGAGATCGGCGGAGCTGTGCCCAGGGATCTGAGCAACGAGGAACTGGACGAGAAGGTGGAGGCGGCATACATGGAGACCAAGATTGTGCCGCCCACATTCGGCAAGATCCAGCTGCGTGACGGCAAGACAGGCGAGCTCTTCGACCAGCCGGTCACCGTCGGCATTATCTATATGATGAAATTGATACACCTGGTGGATGATAAGGTCCATGCCAGGTCAACGGGACCGTACTCGCTGATCACACAGCAGCCCCTGGGCGGAAAGGCACAATTCGGAGGCCAGCGCTTCGGCGAGATGGAAGTCTGGGCCCTCGAAGCCTACGGCGCCAGCCACACGTTGCAGGAGCTTCTGACCGTCAAATCGGACGACGTTCAGGGCAGGGCTAAAGCATACGAGGCGCTGGTCAAGGGCGAGGACGTTTTGCAGCCAGGTGTTCCCGAATCGTTCAAGGTGCTATTCATGGAGCTGCGCAGCCTCGGCCTGGCCGTGGAGTTGCTTAACGAGGAAGACCAGAGCATCAACCTGTTCGAGGATAAGAAAAAGATGGGCGGGCTGCCCAAAGCTTTAAGATAGGGGATATAAAGTGTTCGAAATAAACGATTTTAACGCAATACGAATCTCCCTTGCATCGCCCACACAGATAGAGGACTGGTCTTACGGCGAGGTTACCGAGCCGGAGACTATCAACTACCGCACGCTTAAACCGGAGAAGGACGGGCTTTTTTGCGAAAGGATTTTCGGCCCCGTCAAGAACTACGAATGCTACTGCGGTAAATACAAGAAGATCCGCTACCGCGGCGTTACCTGCGAAAGGTGCGGCGTCACGGTAGAGCATTCCAAGGTGCGCCGTGAGCGCATGGGCCACATCACGCTGGCCGCGCCGGTCGCGCATATCTGGTTCGCCAAGGGCGTGCCCAGCCGCTTGGCCCTCCTGCTTGACATATCCCCGCGCAATCTTGAGAGGGTCCTCTATTTCGCCCAGTATGTGGTCATCTCGAGAAACGAGGAGGCCTGCCGGCAGAAGCTGGATACGTACTATGCCGAGAGAAAACAGGCATTGCTCAACTCGCTGGAGGAGCTGGAAAATAGTAAGTCCGACTCCGAAAGCAATGCTGAGAAAAAGAGGACCATCGAGGAGAAACTGGCTGACCTGGAGAATGACAACAGGATCGACAATACTGAGATAAAGAAGCTTCATCTGCAGGTATTGAGCGAGAATGAATACCAGCAGTACAGGGAAAAATACGGTGACGCCTTTGAAGTGGGTATGGGAGCAGAGGCCATACTCAATATACTGAGGTCGATGAGCCTGGAAGACCTGCGCCAGCAGCTGGTCAAAGATATCAGGCAGAGCGAGGGGCAGAAACACAAGAAGTTAAGCAAGCGGCTGCGCATCGTGGAAGCGTTCTGGCGCAGCGGCAACAAGCCGGAGTGGATGATCTTTACTGTCCTTCCCGTGCTGCCTCCGGAGCTGCGTCCTATAGTGCAGCTTGACGGCGGCAGGTTTGCCACCAGCGACCTCAACGACCTTTACCGCAGGGTGATCAACCGCAATAACCGTCTCAAGAAACTGATGGAGCTCGGCGCGCCCGAGATCATCGTGCGCAACGAGAAAAGGATGTTGCAGGAGGCAGTTGATGCCCTGATCGACAACGGCAGGAGAGGAAGGCTGCCCAGCGCCGCCAGCACGCATAAATTGAAGTCGCTTTCAGATATGCTTCGCGGCAAGCAGGGCAGGTTCCGCCAGAATCTGCTGGGCAAACGCGTCGATTACAGTGGACGTTCGGTTATCGTGGTCGGGCCTGAGCTCAAGCTGCACCAGTGCGGGCTGCCCAAGCATATGGCGCTGGAGCTCTTCAAGCCCTTTGTTATGCGCAGGCTGATTGAGCAGGGCTTCGCCCACAATATTAAAAGTGCCCGCCGTCAGGTTGAGCGGGCCAGGGCGGAAGTGTGGGATATACTGGCTGAGGTGATCAAAGAGCGTCCGGTGATGTTGAACCGCGCGCCCACGCTGCACAGGCTGAGCATCCAGGCTTTCGAGCCCACGCTTATTGAGGGTAGCGCCATTCAACTGCATCCACTGGTGTGCTCGGCGTTCAATGCCGACTTCGATGGCGATCAGATGGCTGTCCACGTGCCGCTGTCCAGATCGGCTGTACGTGAGGCGCGGGAACAGATGCTGAGCGTGCACAACATGCTGCTGCCCAGCTCTGGGGAACCGGTTATGACGCCCACCCTGGACATGGTGCTCGGATGCTATTACCTTACCAACATGAGACCGTCCGTCTCTGACAAGCCCAAGCTGTTCGGCAGCCCCGCCGAGGCTATACTTGCCTACGAAATGTTCAAGATCACGGGCGATAGCATGTATCCTGACCTGCACGAGGAGATCCTGGTCAGAATCAGGGGATCAGAGCAGGTGCCGGAGCAGGAACAGGAGCAGAACCAGGAGAAGAGCGATGACGCTGCGGAGACTGTCGAAGAGACAAAATCGCTGCAATATGAGGAGATGCGCTTGCCGGATCCTGACAGCAGAACTTTCAAAACCAGCGTCGGCCGCATTATATTTAACCAGATTTTGCCGGATGAGCTGAGAAACCATGAGCCTTACGATGGGTTCTTTAACTACGCTACCAGTAAAGGCGACCTGCGTCGTCTTGTGTCTGAATGCTTCCGCTGGTGCGGCCGCGAGAAAACGGTGCGCATGCTGGATGAGCTTAAAAGACTCGGATTTGAATATACAACTAAATCGGGCACAACCATATCCGCCAGGGATATAGAGGTTCCCAGGGTCAAGCAGAAGCTGATGAGCAGGGGTGACGAGGATATCGCCATCTTGCAGAGCCAGTACAACAAAGGTCTGATTACCGAGGAAGAATATGAGGCGCAGGCCATCGACGTATGGACACGTACGACCAACCAGATAGAGGACGAGATCAAAAAGTCGCTGGACCGCTACGGCGGCGTCTACATGATGGCCAATTCCGGCGCCAAGGGTAACATCTCGCAGATAAGACAGATGGCGGGAATGAGGGGACTTATGACAGATCCCTCAGGACGCATCATCCCCTTCCCCATCAAGGCCAGCTTCAGAGAAGGGCTGTCGGTGATGGAGTACTTCATGTCTACCCACGGAGCGCGCAAAGGTCTGGCCGACACGGCGCTCAGAACCTCGGACGCCGGCTACCTTACTCGCCGCCTGATAGATGTGGCGCAGGACCTGATCATCCTGGAAGAGGACTGCGGATACTCGGGAGAGGGCCTCATATTCTCGACGGTTTACGGCGAGAAAGAGAAGGGCCTTCTGCCGTCTTTTGAGGAGAGGATCAAAGGCCGACTGGCGGCCAGGGACATCGTTCATCCCGACAGCGGTGAAATCATAGTTGCCAAAAACGAGATGATTGATGAGGAAAAGATAAAACAAATCATCCAGGCCGACATTACAGAGATAAGCATAAGGTCTCCGCTCATCTGCAACTCGAAGCGCGGCATCTGCCGGCATTGCTACGGACGCGACCTGTCCTCCACCGAGCTGGTAAAAATCGGCACGGCGGTCGGAATTATCTCGGCACAAAGCATCGGCGAGCCTGGCACACAGCTTACACTGAGGACCTTCCACACGGGCGGTGTGGTGGGCATGGATATCACCACCGGTCTGCCGCGCGTGGAGGAGCTTTTCGAGGCCAGGATACCCAAGGGC
>JBAZLT010000208.1:0-4076 GCA_041650115.1 Dehalococcoidia bacterium
GTTATCTGCCCTGACGAAGTAGCCGGCCGACGGGACGGAATGGCTGACCGGCAAAGGCAGCACTTCCAGGTCATGCAGGGATATGGGCTGAAACACCGCAACAGGATTCAGCTTCATGCGCGGACTATCCGCAGAAGGCCAGCCGGTGTAATCACGATACAGTTTGCCGTCGAGCAGGTAGAGGTATACCGTCTCGAGAGTATCGTGCAGGCCGTAAACGTCGATGGTTGAACCGGGCAGGCTGTTGGCCCCCAGCATGATCAGGTCCTTGCAATGGTCGAAGTGATGATGCGTGAGCAGGACGGACTTTATCTGCTGCTGTCTTTCCAGCGACAGCGATGCAGTCAATCCGCCCGCGTCCAGCGCAACCGTACCGTCCACCAGCAGGCAGGGCAACCTGGTCCTGTCGGTCTCCGTATTATGGGCGCCCAGCACCTCTATTCTCATAGCGCCATCCTATGTATAAACCGCACCTTGTTACTGACCGGTCCAGGGTCTCAGCCGGGGAATCCAGCGGGGCACATTCTTTTTATATACCAGGTACTCCTGCCCGAACCTCTTCTCGAGCCCCGGCTCTTCCGAATACATGAAGTACATATGGTTGATGATAAAGAACAGCACGAACCAGATGAAGATGCCGATGGAGCCGAAGACCACCGATTCACCCAGCAGCGTCATCAGCACACCGCTGATCATGGGATTGCGCACGTAGCGGTAGGGTCCGATCACCACCAGCTTACTGGTAGGTGACCAGGGCGCCAGCGTGCCCCTGCCGATGTTGTCGAACAGCCAGATGGTGACGGAAAGGCAATACAGCCCGGCCCCCATCAGCAGCGCCCCCACCAGCACAATGATGATATCCCAGAGCATGCCCAGTCCCCAGCCTATCCTGAACCCGGTCGCCCACAGGATTGCGCCCGGAATTATGATAAGCGCGACCAGGGGCAGTATAAACGACTTTATATGATTGGCGGCCGATTCCTTCACAAGAACCTCTCTCGTAGCTGGTTTTACCCCATGATAACATTAAACCGGGATAGCACGCATGATACAATGAATCCGTGAAAACCGGCATTATCCACTGCGGCGACTGCCTGGCGAAGCTGAAAGATATGGGCACAGGGAGCATCGACCTGATCTACATCGACCCGCCGTTCAATTCCAGCCGCAGCTACAGGAATCCATCCGGGGCCGCCTGCGACAGACGTTTCGACGACAGGTTCGACGGCGTAAACGCCTATCTCGAATATATGAAGCCGCGCATAAAAGAGCTGCACCGCGTTCTAAAACCAACTGGCAGCTTTTACTATCACTGCGACTGGCATGCCTCGCATTACGTCAAGGTGATGCTGGACAGCCCGGAGCTGTTCGGCTACGGCAATTTCCAGAACGAGATCGTGTGGTGTTACCGTTCGGGGGGCGCCAGCCCTCGCAGGCGTTTTTCGCGCAAGCACGACATCATCCTCTTCTATACCAGGAGCGGGGACTATGTTTTCAACGGGCTGAAGGAGAAATCCTACAACCGCGGGCTCAAGCCCTACAGGTTCCAGGGCGTGGATGAGTACGTGGACAACGCAGGCTGGTACACGCGTGTCGGCATGAAAGATTACTGGGAGATAAACATGGTGGGCAGGACCAGCCGGGAGCGCATGGACTATCCCACGCAGAAGCCGCTGGCGCTGCTGGAAAGAATAGTCTCCGCCAGCAGCAATGAGGGGGATATCGTGCTGGACGCCTTCTGCGGCAGCGGCACGGCCCTGGCCGCCGCCGGAAAACTGGGCCGCCGCTGGATCGGCATCGACATCTCCCCGGCCGCCTGCAGGCTTGCACGGCAGCGCCTGAAAACGCTACGTCTGTAACTTACGCAATTCCCCGATGACAGCATCGGGCCGGTCGGTCATAATAACATCCAGCCCGCAGCGCACGGCCCGCCGCAGCGTTTCCTCGTCCCCGCCGTCCCACACAAATACCAGATCGCCCCTGGCATGCGCATCCTTAACCAGTTCATGCGTTATATTTTCAGCCGCCACCTGGGTGAAACCGGCTGTTCCGGTTGAGGCGACGGCGCCCGCTTTATCTCCGGGCTCGCTGATCACGGCACGCGGCAGCTCCGGCGCCAGCACAGCCAGCCTTTCGATCAGCGCAGCATCGAATGAGACCAACACCGTCCAGGCCTTGTCGACATAGCTGCGGAGTATGACCAGGAATTTCTCCAGGGAACGCACCTGCTTGAGCTCGACCAGGAGCACCAGCCCCCTGCCCAGTATATTCAGCGCCTCCTGGAGCGTGGGCACGCGATAACTGCCTCCCACCCTGTACGAAGCCAGGTCGGCCAGCGAAAGGCTGCCGATGCTGTGCCTATCTATATCGGCATCATGGTGAATAACGAATCCGGCGTCCGCCGTCTCCTGCACGTCGAACTCCACACCGTCCACACCCAGGTCCACGGCGGCCTTGAAAGATTCCAGGGTATTCTCGGGGAAGTCCCGGTGGAAGCCGCGATGTGCGATGACTACGGTCTTATGCAGGCTATTCATCCAGTATGGCGATGGCATCCATCTCGACCAGGGCATTTTTGCTCAGCAGGTCCTGGACCACAATGCCGGTCGAGGCGGGGAAGCTGGAACCGAAGTACTCCCGCCGAACGGCCGCCGTCCCCTTGTATCCCTCTTTGGTTTTAACATAGTCGCAGGTCCAGACTATGTCGTCGAAGCCGGCGCCCGCCGCCTCCAGTATCACCTTCATCTTCTCGTAGATGGTCCTGTACTGCTGCACGATATCCCCTTTGATAACCAGCTTGCCGTTCTCCAGGTCGATCTCAGTAGCGTCGGTGCCCGAGATATAGAGCATATTGCCCCTGCGCACGGCAGGCGCGAAGGTGAGGTGCTCGTAGATCTCCCAGCCTTTAGGAATAATAGTCTGCCTCTTACTCATGTCTTGCTCCGACTTCCCTCAATATCAGCCTCTAATGGGCCGGCCTGGGCGTATTGGTCAGGCGCTGTATCAGGTCCGGCGTCTCCTTCTGTCCCATTCCGTAGCTGATCAGCTGCGCCAGCCGGTCGAGCATGGGATTCGCGCCGTCCAGGTCGTCCTTCTCCAGCAGGGACAGCGCCTTCTCCAGCAGCTGCGTCTCCTCGCTCAGCTGGCAGGCGAACCCGCCCAGGTTGCCGCAGCAGGGCGCAATGACGTCCGAGCGCCAGAGGTGCGCCTGCTTGATATCCAGCATTTTGCGCAGCACATCGATGCCCTCTCGCCTGGTGGCAGGATCGGCCAGCCTGGCCCTGGCCCCGTTAAACGTATCGATATTAATCATCAGCATAATCGCACCGCCTGATGCTATTTTAGCGCCATTTGTTTAATGCTTGAAATGCCTGACCCCGGTGAAGACCATGGCCATACCGTGTTTATCGGCCGCGTCGATGGACTGCTGGTCCCTGATCGAACCGCCCACCTGTATGATGGCCGTCACGCCGCCCGCTGCGGCCAGCTCCACCGTGTCGGGGAAGGGTATGAACGCGTCCGAGCCCAGCACCGCCCCCTTGGATTTCGCGCCTGCACGCTCCAGCGCTATCTGGGCGCTGACAGACCGGTTGGGCTGACCTGCTCCCATGCCCAGCAGCGTGCGGTCTCTGACCAGCGTTATGCCGTTGGACTTGATATGCCTGACCGCCTTCCAGGCGAAGAGGAGATCGTCCCACTCCCGCTCGGTCGGCGCGCGTTTGCTCACCACCTTGGGCTTGAACTCCTCATCGGTGTAGAAATCCCTTAGCTGCGCCAGGAACCCTCCGGTAATGGGACGGAACTCCACCGTTTTTCCTCCCGGCGACGGCGGCTCCGACGGCATGGACAGCAGCCGCAGGCTCTTCTTGCGGCCCAGCAGCGCCAGCGCCTCCTCAGTATAGCCTGCGGTTATAATCGCATCGAAATGCGTCTTATCCACCTCGGTGGCCAGCGCGATATCCATCACTCTGTTGACCGCCACGATTCCGCCGAAGGCAGCCACGGGGTCGCCGGCCAGCGCCCTGAGATAGGCTTGGCCAAGGTCGTTGTTGCTGCACAGGCCGCAGGGATTGGTA
>JBAZLT010000209.1:0-4070 GCA_041650115.1 Dehalococcoidia bacterium
GAGCCTACTTTTCAACTCCTCGTACCCCTGGCGGGTCAGGACAATCGGTTCCTCGACCTTGACATTGCCCTGTGCCTGCTGCCTGGCGCCCGGCTTTTTCACTCTGATATGCGGTGCAAGATTGGCCGGGGTCAATCCCTGTTTGTGACAATAGGAAAGAAAGGTCTTAACCGTGTTCAGGTGCTCAACAGTCTGCGAGGTGCCCGAATGAAACTGCTCTGAATAGCTGGAGACTACCTGTCCGGTCAGGTCGATAATAGGCCTGTCCAGGCCGTACCAACGCGTAAATTTAAGCAGTTCTTGCTGGATTTCCGCAGCGGATTCTTTTGATACGGTGGAGAGGAACCGGGTGGCGGCTTCGCCAAGACTGGTTCCTGGATTAACAGGCAGGGGTTTCTGTTTCGAGGGCATCTTTCGCTAAACCGGTAAATATTAATACGCTATCGAGTAGATTGTCAATCTCGACGACAGTGGGAACCTGTTCGTTCAGCCCGTTCGGTGACCGGGTTATCTGCCTGCAAAGAAGCTGTAACCGATTAATTTATAGGCCAGCTTGGCGGCAGTGAAGGAGCACGAAGCAGGTCCCTGTTCGGGGCAGAGCTCCACCAGGTCAAAACCGACGATTCTCCTTTTCTCCGCGACAGACTTCAGCAGGCCAAGGATAGCGCCCCAGCTCATGCCTCCCGGCTCGGGCGTCCCAACCGCCGCCATGATGGAGGGATCCAGGACGTCCAGATCGATGGTGATATAAACATTGTTAGATAATGAATCGATGACAGCATTGTGAGACGGGAAGGCGCTGTCATGGTCAACAATAAAAGGCGACAGGCCGCCGGACTTGATGAACCCCTGCTCTTCGAGGCTCATGCTGCGTATGCCGACCTGTGTCACGGGACATATTTCAAGCGCCCTCCGCATAACGCAGCCATGCCCGAACCTGGTGCCGAGGTACTGATCGCGAAGGTCCGTATGTGCATCAAGCTGCAGCACCGACAGGTCGGAGAACTTCTGCTGACAAGCCTTGATTGCGCCGTAGCTGATGGAATGTTCGCCACCCAGCATCATGATGAACTTGTCGTCGTCCAGCAGCGCTTTCACCGCGCTGTGCACGCGCCCGGCCATGGCTTCAGGGCTGTCCATGACAGGCTCGATAGCAGGAAGGGTATGTATCCCCATGCCGTAGAGCTCCCTGCCGAGCTCGATATCATACCATTCCAGGTAAAAGGAGGCTTCGATGATGGCTTTGGGGCCGTTGCGTGTACCGCTGTGCCATTCAGTCGTGCCGTCATAGGGAACCGGCAATACAGTAACACGGGAAGATGCGTAATCCGAATAAGAGGCAGGCAGACCGGCGAAATTGCCGGGCTGACTCAACAGATGGCTGATATGGCTCATATCGAGTGAACTTCAAGGACTTCCCGGCATTCTTTGAGATCTCCCGGCTCCCACTCACGCCGCACCAGACAGCTGCGCATCCTGGTAAGTTCGAACTTGTCCCTCATATCGCGGATGATGCGCTCCGCGTCAAAATCCTTGCAGGAGAAAACGTCAATATTGATGAAGGCTCGCTCAACGAAAGTATGCAGGCTTATATGGCTCTCCGCTATAAATACAAGGCCCGATACCCCCCAGTCCTCGGGTTTGGCGCCTGAGTATCTGAATACGATAGGGTCCGAGATCTTGGTCATGCCTATTTTGCCCGGGTAGGCGTTAAGCAGGTCGTGAATGAAGCCCTCATCCTGGGGTATCGTTTTATTTTTTCCGAATCCATCAATTATCAGGTGCATTTTATCTCCTACAGCATGATTTTTCTTAATTCAAACAGGGCGGCGATGGCAGCCCTCTGCTTAATCTGCAACCGTGTTCCGGGATAGGTTCGCTGGAAGGCGCAGATCTGTTTGCCGTCGTCGATGCCGATGAGGACGGTACCGAGCTTGCGCGTATCATCACCGTTTTCGATCACTCCGGCCAGGCCGACACCGACAGATGTGTTAAATTCCCTGCGTACTGAAGTTGCCATCTCGCTGACAGCTTCCCTGCTCAGCGGTCCGTATTGCGATATTACGTTCCTGTCGATGCCGAACCTTTCGCCCAGTTCAGAGCGGTTAATCACTATACCACATTTAAAAAATTGCGAGCCACCCGGCACATTGGTAATTGTGTTGGCCAGTATGCCACCGGTGTCCGTTTCCATTGTGGCCAGGGTCATGCCCTTCCTGGTGAACAGGTCCGCAATAATGGTTTCAAGCGTATCGGTATCCGTGCCCCAGATATAATCATTTACGAGGGGACGGAGCTCAGCAGTAGTGGTATTTACCAGCTTCCTCGCCTCATCCAGGGAATCGGCTTTGGCTGCAATGCGCAGGTGAATGCCGTCCGGTTTGGCATAAATTCCCACGGTGGGATTATGTGCGAGCAGAAATGATCTGGTGATCTCGCCGAGCTTAGCTTCGCTGACGCTGAATGTTTTCACCGTGCTGGAATAAATAATAGCCTCACAGAACTCGCGCTGCAGCCTGGGCGCCACGACATTCGACCACATCTGCTGCATCTCGCCCGGAGGCCCGGGCATGGCGATGATCACGTGCCTGTCCTTTTCCACCCACCAGCCGGGCGCCGTGCCCCGCGGGTTGGGTATTACCTGGCAGGAGGGTATAACGGCAGCCTGCTTGATGTTGCTCTCAGGCATCTCCATGTTGAAATGCTTGAACAGCTCCTTGAACTGGCTGACCAGTGCCTGGTCTATGGAGATGGGCTCGTGGAAGAAGTCTGCGATCGCTTCACGGGTGATATCATCCTCGGTCGGGCCCAACCCGCCCGTGGTAATGATGATATCGGACCTCTGCCAGGCATGGTTGAGGGTTTCGATAAGCCGTTGCCTGTTGTCGCCGACGGTTGAAATGAAATGAAGATCTATGCCAAGTAAAGGCAGCTGACTGGCCAGATAAGCGGCGTTCAGATCCGTTATCTCGCCAAGCAGTAACTCAGTGCCGATTGAAATTACTTCTGCCTTCATCTAACGACATAATATCCCTTTTAACATTTATTGGCTGTAACGCCCAGATACTTCTCGACCAGGTCCATGGCGCAGTACTCCCCGCACATGCTGCAGGTGCGTCCCTTGACAGCATATTTAGATCTGATCGTCCTGGCCTTTTCAGGATCGATGGACAGATCGGCCTGCGCCTCCCAGTCAAGGCGTTTGCGGGCGATGGACATCCGGCGGTCCCATTCAGCGGCTCTACCCTGACTTCTTACGATATCCGCCGCATGGGCCGCAATACGTGAGGCGATAACCCCGTTCCTGACATCCTCTGTGTCAGGTAGTGAGAGATGTTCGGCCGGCGTCACATAGCAGAGGAAATCCGCCCCGTATGCGCCAGCTATAGCTCCGCCTATTGCGCTGGTGATATGATCGTAGCCGGCGCCAACATCCGTGACCAGGGGGCCCAGCACATAGAAGGGAGCGCCTTTGCACAGGCTCTTCTGCAACTGCATATTCATGCCGATATGGTCCAGCGGCAGGTGTCCCGGACCTTCGACCATGACCTGAACTCCGGCTTTCCAGGCGCGTTCCACCAGCTCGCCCAGGGTGATTAACTCCTGTATTTGCGGACGGTCAGTGGCGTCGGCCAAGCTTCCCGGGCGCATGCCGTCACCCAGGCTCAGCGTCACGTCATATCTGGCGGCTATGTCCAGCAGCCGGTCGTAGTGCTCATACAGGGGGTTCTCTTTATCGTGATAAATCATCCAGCCCAGCAGAAAGGCTCCGCCCCGCGATACAACGTCGGTCACCCGGCGCTGGCTCTTGAGCGACCGGATGGCGCTCTGGGTAACGCCGCAGTGTACCGTTATGAAATCCACGCCTTCGGCGGCCTGTTCTTCTATGGCTTTAAATATATCGTCTGCAGTGGCTTTGACTATGGGCCCGTATTTTTCCCCGGCCTCTACCATGGCCTGGTAGATGGGTACCGTGCCTATGGGGACGCTGCTCTGCTTGAGTATGGCGCGGCGCACCGTTCTGATATCGCCGCCGGTGCTGAGGTCCATGACCGTATCAGCGCCGTATT
>JBAZLT010000210.1:0-4065 GCA_041650115.1 Dehalococcoidia bacterium
CAACCACGCCATGCAGTGCGGCTACTGCACACCCGGCTTCGTCGTCGCCTCCAAGGCACTGCTCGACCGCAACCAGGACCCCAGCGAGGAGGAGGTCATGGAGGCCCTGGCGGGCAATCTCTGCCGCTGCGGCACCTATCCGCAGCATCCCATCGCCGTGAAGGAAGCCGCCGCAAAGATAAAGGCCGATAAAAAAGCCAAGGCAGGTGTGTAAATGAAGAACTTTAAACATTTCAACGCATACAGTGTGGACGAGGCCGTAGCCCTGATGGGCCGCTACGGCGAACGCGCCGCCGTCATCGCGGGCGGCACCGATATACTGGGCAAAATGAAGGACTCCATCCTCCCCGCCTACCCCGAGGCGCTGATCAACATCAAGACCATACCGGGGATGAGCTACATCAAGGAAGAGGGCGGCATGCTGAAGATAGGCCCGTTGACCCTTCTGGCCGATATCGCCGCCAGCCCCGTCATCAAGTCCAAATACGCCGCGCTGGCGCAGGCCGCCGGCAGGACCGCCTCGCCACACCTGCGCAACATGGGCACCATCGCCGGCAATATCTGCCAGGACATCAGGTGCTGGTACTACCGCAACCAGAACAACAGGTTCTCCTGCCTGCGTAAAAAGGGCGGCAGGTGCTACGCCATCAAGGGCGACAACCGCTACCACTCCATCTTCGGCGGCAGCGTCTCCGGCGGCTGCTTCGCGGTCCACCCCAGCGACACCGCTCCCGCCCTGGTGGCCCTCGACGCCAGAATCGTGACCTCCGGCCGCACCATCGAGGCCGAGAAGTTCTTCGAGGTCAAGCCCGTCAAGACCACCGTGCTCGCGGCCGATGAGATCGTCACCGCCATCCAGATACCCGAGCCCCCTGCTGGATCGTCCAGCGCCTTCCTCAAGTTCGCCCTGCGCAGGTCCATCGACTTCCCCATCGTCAACTGCGCCGCCATGCTAACCCTCAGGGACGGCAAGGTCTCGGCAGCCAGGATATGCCTCAATGCAGTCCACGTCATACCCTACCGCGCCGTAAACGCCGAGCAGGTTATTATGGGCAAGAAAATTGAGGAAGCTCTGGCTGAAGAAGCGGGGCAAGCCGCTGTATCCGCAGCCAAGCCGCTGGAGCACAACAAGTACATGGTGGCGGTGGCCAGGACGCTGGTGAAGCGATGCATCCTCGCATGCGAGGAGAAATAGCAGGTGAAGATATGGCGTGCGTAAAGAAGATTTTCCGTCACCTATCAGACCAATCGAACCCAGGGGGTGTTTGACATGCTGTTCCGGCTACTACTGTCAATTCTCGATCTGGCTATAGGTATAGGCGCCAAACATAATAAGGCGATGAAAGACATGATTAAATCACATAATCAGGCTTTCGTGATAAAGACCAAGGATGACAAAATCGGCAGGCGATTTATTTTTAAGAACGGGAGATACTCATCCGATAAAGTGCTCACAGAGTATGATATGGCCTTGGTCTTCGAAAGCGCCGACGCCGGTTTTAAGGCGCTGGCGCTGGGCGGAGATAACGGGATACAGGATGCTATCAACGACTGGAAACTGCTGATACTGGGAGATGACTATCATATGATTTGGTTCGGTGTAATTATGCAGATGGCCCTGGGCGCTTCAAAAAGAAAATGAACACTATTCTTACGTTATTGGAGGTTGCTGCATGAAGATAACCATCGAATACAGCAAGTTAATCAGGATCGACAATTATGCCAGCAATTCCTTGATCGAGGTGCCTGATAACTGCGCGGTGCGTGACTTTCTTGCATTACTGAAACTACCCTCCCACCTTCGGCAATCCGTGATAGTCCTGGTCAATGATGAGCCCGCCTGGGCCTCAACCATCTTGCAGGAAAACGATATCGTCAAGCTGAATTCTATTATAACCGGCGGCTGAATATGTGCTGCTGATCAATATATTAAGAAATGATGTCGGATTGTTATTTCAGGCGAGTAACTAATAATTAAGGAGTGGAAGTCTATGAAACAGGAATACAAGGTTTACGGGTCACGGTGGGGAGTGCTGATTGTTTTCATGTACCTGGTTGCTCTAACACAGCTCTACTGGCTGAATTTTGCAGCGATTGAGACTTTCATTGAGGACTACCTTAAAATACCGCCCAGCGAGGCAATGTGGTTGACTCTGGTGCAACCGGTCTTCATGATTCTGCTCACCATACCGGCCGGTATGATTATCGATAAGATCGGGCTTAAGTGGGGTGTGTGGATCGGCGCACTATTCACCGGCCTGGGCGCGATCCTGCGTGTCTTCGATCCGGCTTCTTTTACAGTGCTCCTGATCGGGCAGACTTTAATCGCACTCGGCCAGCCGTTTATTCTGAACGGCTCGACAAAGATTGCCACCTTATGGTTTGCACCGCGGGAAGAAGGTACCGCCATCGGAATGGCTTCACTGGCGCAGTTTATCGGTATGATAGTGGCGCTGGGCTTGACGCCGACTATCGTGGAGGGCTCGGGCTACAATACCATGCTCTGGATATACGGTATAGCCGGACTTGCCGGTACTGTGGCTTTCACCTGCATTCCTAAACAGCCCAGGACGCCTTCCAGGGCGCCTGATCAGGACCAGTCCGCTGTGCGCTGGGGAGGCCTGGGTACTATCCTCAAAAACCGAAACTTCCTCCTGCTGGGCTTTATCGCCTTTGCCGGCATCGGGGCTTTTAATGGACTCGCGCTATGGGTGGAGAAGATATTGAACGAGATGCACGGCATTCCCATGACGGATGCAGGTGCAATATCGGGAATTATGGTTATCAGTGCTACTATCGGCTGTTTTGTCATACCTCTTATATCCGACAAAATCCGAAGAAGAAGGATTTTTATCTTCATGGCTACGCTGGTGGCGCCAGCCTGTCTGACCTTCATGATCTTTGCACCTAACTTTACAGCCAATCTCATCAATGGCATATTAATAGGTTTCCTGTGGCTATCCGCCCTTCCGATCATACTGACTATGTCTGCCGAGATGACCGGAGCCAAATATGCAGGCGTGGCTGTAGGATGGTTGTTCCTGCTGGGTAACATCGCTGCGCTGGTACTGGGCGCTGCAGTGGAGTCGCTGCGGGGTATTACCGGCGATTTCACAGTGCCGCTGCTGA
Source organism: Dehalococcoidia bacterium (assembly GCA_041650115.1). Lineage (GTDB taxonomy): Bacteria > Chloroflexota > Dehalococcoidia > GIF9 > UBA5629 > CAIMUM01. Next base: position 3,130 of record JBAZLT010000210.1, read on the forward strand.
TGCTGGCGTCTGTTATGCTGGCCGCATTCTTTGTTGCGCTCTTTATGAAAGATACGCATCCGGAATGATGACCTGATATACAGGAAAGCTTCTGACTATGCTTTAGGGGAGCCGAAATGAATATTTATGAGAAACTGGGAGTTAAGACTCTGATCAACTGCCAGGGCGAAGTGACACGCCTGGGCGGCGCCCTGATGGAGCAGGAGACGATCGATGCTATGGCTGAGGCGGCAAGGTATTCGGTGCGCATGGACGAGCTCCAGGCTGCGGCCAGCAGGATAATCGCCAGAGTAACCGGTGCGGAGGCGGGCTACGTTACCTCTGGAGCGTCGGCGGCGCTGACTCTGGCCACCGCAGCCTGCCTGGCTGGCCTTGACGTTGGCCGGATGAACCGATTGCCTGATACAAGTAACATGCCCAACGAGGTGCTGATGGACCAGCGCCAGCGGCAGGGCTACGACCACGCTATCCGTCTGGCCGGCGCTAAAATTATCAACGTGGGCATGCCGAATTTCAGGATACTGGGGGATGAGGCATATACGACCAAACTGTGGGAATTCGAATCGGCCATAACAGAACGTACGGCAGCTATCGCCTATTTCCAGGTGCCCGACCACAATCCCCCTCTCCAAGAAATAGTCCAGCTGAGCCGCAAATATAACATACCACTGATCGTGGACGCCGCAGAACAGGTCCCGCCCATGGAGAACCTGCGCAAATTTATCGGGATGGGCGCTACGCTGGTGGCTTACAGCGGCGGCAAAGGCATCCGCGGCCCGCAGAACTCCGGCATACTCTGCGGGAAAAAAGAGCTGATCGCATCCGTAGCGCTGCAGAACCTGGACATGGGTCTGACCAACTTCGAAGCCTGGGAGATCTCTCCCGACCTTATACCTAGAGACAAGCTGCGCGGCATACCTCAGCAGGGGCTCGGCC
>JBAZLT010000211.1:0-4063 GCA_041650115.1 Dehalococcoidia bacterium
CTTAGTGGTGCCGTTGAGTATGCAGGCCGTGCCCGCGCCGGCGCCTATCTGAGATATAAGCAGCAATAAATATGAATCCACGTTGATCAGCCGCAGGCAGCCGAAAAGGCCCAGCAGCAGGACGCCCGAGCCGATGCCCCACCTGATGCCCTTGCGGTCGATGAGTATGCCGAAGGGCACTGAGAAAATGATGGACATCAGAGGAAATACCAGCGCCAGCCATCCACCCTCCATGGGCGTGATGCCCAGATGCTTTTCCATAAATGTCTCAACAGCCGCAAAGTTTAGCCAGAAAAACTGGGATACCGCCGAGGCGTACATATAAATAACCAGCACCACCCACCTGTACCCGTAAACTTTCTGTTCTGTCATCGATCCCCCTGCCTTTTATTCAAGTTTTGATATGCATCCACATGCCCCTTGACGTTGAGAGCCTGATAGAAAACCTGTCTGTTGTATGAGCCTTTACCTTCTTTTGCGGACAGCACCTCCTGTTGTTTTTGATTTGTTGGGCCGTTTGATCCCGGCAGCCCTGCCGGCCGGGGCTTGCGAGGATATGCCGGACAGTATGAGGTCGGTCTGGTGGCGGATGAACTCGTCCAGCGTGCAGTGCCTGCCGATGAACCACCTGCGGAAGGCCCACATGTCCCCCAGCACAATAATGTCGTGCGCGGCCAGCAGGGGGTCCTTCACCTGAAAATCGCCCGATTTGCAGCCCGCCGTCAGTATCTTGCTGTACATTACCGCCAGCTTGTCCTCGACCTCGATCAGCCTCCGGCGCTGGTCGGGAAGCATGTTGCCGCTCTCCTGGTACCAGAAGACCTGCAGGTCCTGGCTCACGTCTATCAGGTGCAGATAACGGTTGATGGTCACACGCAGTGTCTTAAGCGGGCCCAGCCTGGTCAGGGCCTTCTCGCTGTCGCGGATGAACTCATGGACGGCGGCCAGCTCCTCGTCCATGATCATGGTCAATAAATCATCCTTGGAGCTGATGTAATGGTAGAGGGTGCCGACCACGATGCCGCTCTCACGCGCTATCTCCCGCATGGTGGTCTTATGCAGGCCCTTCTTGAGTAACAGCCTGGCCGCCGCCATCATGACCTCGCGGCGTTTGGAGGTGGACTCCTTATCGTTTTTGCTGCCCGGTTTTCTGCCCATCTTTCCTCTAGGCAACCCGCTACCTCACAGATATGCGGGACAAATTTTTATCGAACGAACGACCGTTCGATTATATACGATGTATTTCGACGTTGTCAAGGGGGTCTGGTCATTACGAGGTCTTTTTTATCGTCATTGCGAGGAGCTTAGCGACGAAGCAATCTTGTACGTGATTGCGGGCGCACAGGATTGCCACGCTTCGCTCGCAATGACGGGATTCTTCTGTGGTCATTGCGAGGAGCGTAGCAACGAAGCAATCTTGTACGTGATTGCGGGCGCACAGGATTGCCACGCTTCGCTCGCAATGACGGGATTCTTCTGTGGTCATTGCGAGGAGTGCAACGACGAAGCAATCTTGTACGTGATTTCGTATGCACAGGATTGCCACGGCCTTCGGCCTCGCAATGACATGGGGAGGGTTTATTGACCCGGATGTGCGACAGGTTTACACTAATTATTCATATAAAACCTTTCAATATACCCGACAGGAGGATCTATAAGTGGAAAAAATAAGGCTGGGCAAGTCCGGCTTGATGGTGACCAGGATCGGATTCGGCGGTATACCCATACAGCGGCTGAACGAGGAGGACGCCATCGCCGTGATCAAAAGGTGCCTGCATCACGGCATCAATTTTCTGGATACCGCTAACGCCTACACCACCAGCGAGGCGCGCATCGGCAAGGCCATCGCCGGGCGCAGGCAGGAGCTGATTTTAGCCACCAAGACCACGCACCGGGACCGCGACGGCGTGGCCAAGCACCTGGAGAAGAGTCTGACCAGGCTGGGCACGAATTACATCGACCTCTACCAGTACCATGCGGTCAGCGACTTCAAAACGCTGGACGCCGTGCTCGACTCCAACGGTCCCATGGCCGTGCTGGAGGAGGCGAAAAAGGCGGGTAAGGTCAGGCACATCGGCGTCACCTCGCACCAGATCGATGTCGCCATCAAGGCGGTGGAGTCGGACCGTTTCGAGACGCTGATGTTCCCCTTTAATTTCGTTACAGACGAGGCGGCCGAGAAACTGCTGCCGATCTGTAAAAAACACGACGTGGGATTCATCGTCATGAAGCCTATGGCGGGCGGCATGATCGCCGACGCCCGCACCGCCTTCAGGTACCTTTTCCAGTTTAAAGACGTCGTAACCATACCGGGCATCGAGCGGACGGCTGAGATCGACCAGATCGTGGACATATTGAACGGGCCGCTGAAGCTGACCGAGAAGGACCGCGCGGACATGCGTAAATTGAAGGAGCAGCTCGGAACAAGGTTCTGCCACCGCTGCGACTACTGCCAGCCCTGCAAGGAGGGCATACATATATCTTCGGTGATGACCTTCCCCAGCTTTATGGCGCGTCTGCCGGAGGACCAGATATTCGGCTTCTGGGCGGGACTGTTCGACCTGGCTGCCAAGTGCAACAAGTGCGGCGAGTGCGAGACACGCTGTCCCTACCACCTGCCCATACGCGACCTGATGGAAGAGTACTACGATCTGTACGAGCAGAAGAAAAAGGCCTACAAAGCAAAAATGGCAGCGGCCGGTTAGTCAGTGACGGGTGATTAAGTTTTCTCCATGCCGTCCAGTATCAGCTCGCCCGCGATGCGCGCCGCCTTCTCGGCGGGGGCGCGGCACTTTTTAGCCGCATCGGCCTTGATGAACTCCATCGATTCGGCCGGGTCGGCCACGTTATAGCTCCGGCCGAAGATTTTATGCTGCACCTCACGGCAGTTGCAGCCGCCGAACTCCTGCTCGAAGCGGCGGCACAGCCTGCGCGCAGCTTTGGTGGTGCTCTGAACAGATACGAAATCGTCGGGTTTTACGCGTCCCATGGCCATGCCCAGGGCCATGATGGCTCCGATCACCGCCCCGCAGGTCTCGCCCCGCAGCGCGATGCCCGGCATGGCCGTGGCCGCTTTCAGCGACTGCTCATTCCCGAGATTGAATTCCTCCTGCAGCGCCAGCAGAGTGCCCTGCGCGCAGCTGCCGTAAAGCTCCTCGTAGTCGCCCGCCTTCCGCTCAAGACGGTTTAACCTGTCTTCCCTCGATTCGGACATCGCAGCTCCTCCGTAGATTATTGAAATTATCGCTTAAGGAAGCTGATGATCTTCTCGCTGCTCTCCTCCATTGTATCCGAGATGAAGCCGTGCCCGGCCTTTTCGAACATCACCAGCTCCGCGCCCGGTATCCTGGAGGCCAGTATAGCGGAGTTCTCGCAGGGTATCAGGCGGTCCCGTTTGCCGGTCAGGACCAGGGTGGGTATTTTGAGATCAGGCAAACGGTCGTAGGTATCGTGTGTGAGTATGAAATGAGCCTGCCCCATGTATCCATGCATCGGCGTGGCGTGCTGTGTTGTCATTTTTACATAACGTTCCACAGCCTCGGGGTGCCGATCTATGAAGTCCTGGTTCCACAGCCAGGGGACGGTCGAGCGCGCCCTCTCCTCGTCCGACCATTTGGCCCGCTCCGGGTTGAAGAGAAAGTCCCTCGCCTCCGGTGTAGACCCGACGGCATGGGCGCCGCCGCAGGATGTGCAGCCCAGCACAAGCTTCTTAACGCGCGCGGGATGCTCAAGGGCGATCTGCTGCGCGATCATGCCGCCCATGGAGGTGCCGAATACGTGCGCCGAATCAATTCCCAGGGAGTCCATTAACCCGATGGGGTCGCCCACCATCATATCGGCGGTGTAGGGTATCTCCGGCTTGCCGCTCCTGCCCGTGCCGCGGTTGTCGAAAATAATAGTCTGGAAATGCGCCGCCAGTCGGGGCAGTATCACAAACCAGTGGCCCGAGTTGGAGCCGTAGCCCATGATCAGCAGCAGCGGCTCTCCCTTGCCGTGGACTTCGTAGTAAAGATCTATATCACCGACTTTAGCAATGGGCACTGCATACCTCCCGAAACCTGAA
>JBAZLT010000212.1:0-4058 GCA_041650115.1 Dehalococcoidia bacterium
GAACCTGGCTCTGTCCTCGCCTTCCGCAGCCGGCATCTTTCCGGCGATTTTCAGCGGGGACGGCGAGCATCCGGGCTGGGTGCCCGGCTCGCGCGTCTGGCGCTACAGCAGCGCCTACCATACGCCCGACGCATCGGTAACGGGATGGTGGATGCTGGCCGCCGATCAATACCTTAACGTTGAAAAGCCCCTTTTTCGCGAACGCTGTCAGGCCATGGGCGACTTCTTTCTCCGCTCGCAGCTACCCTCGGGCGCCATTCCGACCAGGGTCAGGGTGAAGAAAGACGGTACCCTCATACCCGAGCCGGTGCTGGCGGAGAGCGCCTCCAGCGCGGCCGCCGGCATGTTCCTGGCCCTGCTCTATAAAGCGACGGGCAAAGAGGAGTATCTGCAGGCGGCGCAGCGGGTGGCGGACTTCATCATCGAGAAGGTCGTCCCCCGCCAGAAATGGTTCGACACTGAGGTCTTCTTCTCCTGCGCTCCCAAATCACTGGGATGGAAGGACACATCCACGGGCATCCCGACCCAGGGCACACTGTGCCTTTCCTGGACCGCAGACCTGATGGGCAACCTCTACCGGTACACGCGCGAGCAACGCTATCTGACTTACGGACGCGCCGTGCTGGATGTGCTGCTTCTGTTCCAGCAGATCTGGGATGCGCCCTTCCTGGATATCGACACGCGCGGGGGATTCTCCTCCATCAACAACGATGCTGAATGGAACGACGCGCGTCAGGCCCTTTTCGCCATACTGCTGATGGAATGGTACGAGATCACGGGCGAGACGGAGCTGTTCCAGCGCGGAATCGCCGCACTGCGCGCCGCCTTCACGCTGATGTATTTGGAGGAACACCGCAGGGTGGCGCCCTCCAATGTGCGACCCATGTCCCCGGCCGACCGGGGCGCCGTAGCCGAGAACTACGGGCACGTGGGACTGGATGTCAAGATCGAGGGCTACGTCATGCCGGACTGGGGAGCGGGCACGGCAGTCTCAGCTGCCGCGCTGGCCCAGGTCCGCTGGGGCGACCTATTTATCGACGCCGCGCGCGGCGCCGCCTTCGGCGTCAATGGCTGCCGTGTGCGGCGCGCGGATATTCGGCAGTCGTCCTTTGAACTGGAGATAGATGAGCTTCTCGATTCTCTGTTGATCGTAAAATGCGCCGGAGCCACGGCTCCGAAAATCGAGCTGACCATCAACGGCGGGTCCCGCGGCACCTTCGACCGCGCACTTCTGGAGCAGGGAGTCTCGATCTAAAACCCCATGAACTACTTCTACACGCTGCTCGGATCACTTTTCATCCTGGTCGCGCTGGTCCTGCTCGCGCTGCTACTCAGAAAAAAAGCGATGCTTTCCACGCAGCATCAAACGGTCTTCTCACGCCTTGTGACGGATTTCGCCCTGCCTGCGCTGATTTTCATCAACCTTGCCAGGCGCTCTTTTGAGGTTGAGAAGCTGCTGCCCGCGCTCATCATGTTTGTCACCATTCTGATCGCCTGCACACTTGGCTTCGCCGCCGGAAAGCTGTTGAAAATGGATAGAAAATCGCTGGGCGCATTCGTGCTGGTGTCCGGCTGGGGCAGCTCATCCACCCTCGGCTATGCCCTGATCATGCAGGTCTTTCATAAGAACCCTGATGCGATGCAGGATGCGCTGGTCATCAGCGAGCTGGGCGCTGGCGTGCCGCTCTTCCTGCTGGCCATACCGGTCGCCATGTATTTCGGCCGTGAACATACCGACAGTAAAAGCGTGCTTGCATCGATTCGGGAGTTCTTTCTATCCCCCATATTCATCGCGCTGGTGCTGGGAATCGCATGTTCCTTTCTCAAATTGCCCTGGCATGATACGGCGCTCAAAACTCTCAACACCCTTCTTAATATCATTGCCGGCTCGCTGGAGGTCTTCACGGCATTCGCCATCGGACTGATGCTGCAAAAAATCCCCGTCACGCATCTGCTGCCACCTATCGCAGCCCTTTTCTGCATCAACCTGATCGCCGAGCCACTGATAGCGCTGGCGGGCGCTTATCTTTTCGGGCTGCCGCAGCTTGAAGAACAGGTGCTGGTAATCGAAGCGGCTATGCCGGCGGGCGCGGTGGCGGCGGTGATCGCCGCCAGATACGGCTGCAACGGGGGCCTGGCCTCGGCTCTCACTATTGCCATGTACGTTCTCAGCCTCGCGACCATACCGCTGATCTATCTACTGATGATGACGGTGCATTAGATACGTGAAAGCGGCGCCGCCGCTTTACCAGGCGAGGCTAAGGGAAATAACGTCTCGTGATATCCGCAACTTCGTTGAGCCAATCCCCTCTCTGAGAGGGCATGCTGGTGACGATTATTGCGAAGTTCCTGCGATAGAAATTATCAACGCCGCACAAGCCGAAGACGCAGTTCTTCCAGATCGTCTCCAGAGGATCGCCGAAGACCGATAACTCTCGTTCTTCGGCTGTATTGGACGTGGTGAAAACAACCGCCGCCCTGGCCTTCAGCAGCCCGTTGGGAACGCCCTCCCCGCTGTCACCTTCGTTGAACTCATAGGCCGTGCCCGGCCGGATAACCCTGTCGATCCACCCCTTTAATATGGCGGGAGGCTGACCCCACCAGTTGGGATGCACGATAATGATGCCGTCGGCGGAAACAAGATCGTTGACATGCGAGGAAATCAGCGGCGGCAGCGAAGCCGATTTGGATATCTCGTTGGACGGCAGCGCGGGCGGAAACTCCTCCCTGTACAGATCGTGATATACAATCTGATGAACGGATTTATGTAAAGTTTCAACTACGGTCTCCGCTATGGCATGGTTGAAGCTATTTTCATCCGGGTGAGCTAGTATCACTAATATTTTCATAATAATTTATCGATATGATACATGCATTGCAGACCACAGCGCTATTCATTATATATAGACTGCCGGCAACATGCCTGTTTTCGAAGCTGCATTGCATTAGTCAGGCGGGTACGATAGAATACAATCAAAGCTGCTGACAACATGGCAGGGGGTCAATATGAAAGGCAAATGCGAATATTGGAACATATGCAAGTTCTATGAATCATGCATAGTCTGCAATGAGATGGAAGGATTTGCCTACGGACACCGCGCCGGCGGCTGCTACAGGGATATCTCCAAGTGCGGGATCAAGAGCACCTACTGCAAGCTTGACGAGAAATCACAGCCCAGGGAAAAAGACCTGGTCCTGCGTCCCGCATAATAGTCATAGCTGCATCCCACTTTTTCGAACAGCAGTTTTTCGGCCCTGGTATTTACTTATCTGCCGGCATGTCTTCTGCACAGCCTGCATTGAACTGCCTTCATTGTCTGCTGTAGGCGTCCGCCGGTTGCAGTCCGCTTGCCACAGATAGCCGTGTTCCGTACAATCTATGACTATGCCAGCCGGCCGGCGAGGAGCATTATATGAGCGAAAACAAGAGGGAATGGCGTGAATCGATACTGGATCCGTCCGTTAAAAAATCACCCAACAGGCGGGATAAATTCGAAAACAGCTCCGGCATAGAGATAGATAGTATTTACACACCGGAGGACCTCCCGGGTTTCGATTATCAGTCCGAGCTGGGCTACCCGGGAGAGTACCCCTTCACCCGGGGAATCCAGCCTGCCATGTACCGCAGCAGACTCTGGACCATGCGCCAGTATGCCGGTTTCGCCTCGGCCGAAGAGTCCAATAAAAGGTACCGCTACCTGCTGGATCAGGGTCAGACCGGCCTCAGCATCGCCTTCGACCTGCCCACGCAGATAGGATACGATTCGGACCATCCGCTGGCTGCGGGGGAGGTGGGCAAGGTCGGCGTGGCCATCGATACACTGGAGGACATGGAGACACTGTTCAGGGAAATCCCGCTGAACAAGGTCAGCACCTCCATGACCATCAACTCCACCGCACCCATTCTGCTGTGCATGTATGCCGCGCTGGCCCGCAAACAGGGCGTGGACACAGCCGCGCTGGAAGGCACGATACAAAACGACGTCCTCAAGGAGTATATCGCCAGGGGCACCTACATCTTCCCGCCTGAACCTTCCATGCGCCTGATAACCGATATC
>JBAZLT010000213.1:0-4058 GCA_041650115.1 Dehalococcoidia bacterium
CATCAGCGTGCTTTTGCCGCTTCCTGATACGCCGCTGATACACACCAGTTTGCCCAGCGGGATTTTGACATCTAGGTTCTTTAAATTATTCTCTCCTGCCTTTTTGATCACCAGGTATTTGCCCGACCCGTTCCTTCGTCTCTGCGGCATGGGTATGCTTCTTACGCCGCTTAAATACTGTCCCGTGATCGATTCAGGCGATTTCATCACATCTTGTATACCACCTGCCGCAACAATGCGGCCGCCGTGCTCGCCGGCGCCCGGACCCAGATCGATAATATAATCGGCCGCCCGCATCATGCCTTCATCATGCTCAACGCTGATGACGGTATTGCCCAGGTCGCGAAGCTTCTTGAGGGTATTGATCAACCGGTGAATATCGGCAGGGTGCAGGCCGATAGTAGGCTCGTCACAAATATACAGCACTCCCATCAGGCCGCTCCCTATCATGGTCGCCAGCCTGATCCTCTGTGTCTCTCCGCCGCTTAATGTAGCTGAAGCCCTGTCAAGAGTAAGATATCCAAGTCCTATGTCCCTGAGGAAGCCCAGCCGGGCATTGATCTCCTTGATTATTTGCCTTGCGATCATTTGCTCATTGGCGGTCAGTATCTGCCTGCCGTCACGACTGCCGGCGATAGACTGTATCCATACGCTGGCATCGACGGCCGACAGTGCTGTTATATCCATGATATTTTTATTGTCCACCCTGACAGCCAGCGATTCCGGTTTCAGTCTTTTCCCGCCGCAAACCTGGCAGGGAGAAGCCGACATATACCTCTCGATCTCTGCACGCCTGTTCTCCGATTCCGTTTCCCTGTGCAGGCGCTGCAGGTTCGGTATAACTCCCTCGAAGCCGACCGCATATTCGCGCACCTTGCCAAAGCGATAACGATATCTGTGCCGGTCCGGATGTTCCCCGTACAGCACCAGGTTAATCTGATCCTTGCTGAGCTTGTTTACCGGTACCCGCAGCGAGAAACCGTGCTGCCGGGCGATCTCTTCGAGCTGGCTGATGTACCAGGAATAAGTAGCCCACGGCCTGATAGCGCCCTCCGCGATCGTCAGTTGCCTGTTGGGTATGACCAGGTCGGGATCGATCTCGAGCTTGATACCCAGTCCGGTGCAGGCCGGACAGGCGCCGTGAGGGCTGTTGAAGCTGAAAGTTCGTGGAGCTATTTCACCCAGGCTGATACCGCAATTAACACAGGCAAAGTGCTCTGAGAAGAGCATCTCTTCTCCCTCGGTGATGGAGATCAGCACCACCCCTCCGCCGAGCTTAAGTGCCGTCTCAACCGAATCCGCTATACGCGCGCGGTTGCCGTCATCACCCGTTACAATACGGTCCACAACAGCTTCCAAGGTGTGCTTTTTATTCTTATCCAGCTGGATGACCTCAGACAGGTCGCGCACGTATCCGTCTACCCTCACCCGTACAAATCCAGCCTTCTTCAGGTCGTCGAAGACCTGCAGGTGTTCTCCTTTTCTGTCCCTGATCAACGGCGCAAGAATCATTAGGCGTGTTTCCGGCTTGATTGCCAGCACGGAGTCCACGATCTGCTGTACCGTCTGGCGGGATATCTCTCTGCCGCATTGCGGGCAGTGCGGCCTGCCGACCCGGGCAAACAGCAGGCGCAGATAGTCATAAATCTCCGTTACTGTTCCAACTATGGAGCGCGGGTTATGCGACGGTCCCTTCTGATCAATGGATATGGCGGGGCTCAGGCCTTCGATATAGTCGACATCAGGCTTGTCCATGCGACCCAGAAACTGCCGCGCATATGCCGAGAGCGACTCGATATAACGGCGCTGCCCCTCGGCATAGATCGTATCGAAGGCCAGAGAGCTCTTGCCCGAACCAGATACACCGGTAATAACGACCAGTTTATCTCTGGGGATAGTGACATCCACATTCCTGAGGTTGTGTTCCCGGGCGCCCCTGACTTCAATTACATCGGTAGACATGCTTTTACCACAGGGAATTATTTTAGCACCAGTAAGAGCGCTAAAGAAATTAACAGAAGTGGGCGGCGGGCATTATGCCCGCCGCCCACTTGAAATGCTTGCCAAGAGCCGTACCCCGGCTAATTAACTTTTTTCGGGACCTTCATGAGGAAAAACGCGATGAAAATACCGATAAAGGCCAGCACACCAACAGGGATAAAGGCCCTCAGATATGATCCGAACAGGTCGTTGGCAAAGCCCGAGATGAAATTGGCCAGGATTGCGCCTATACCGTAGGCCAGCAGCATAATGCCATAGTTTCTAGCACTATATAGTGTGCCAAAGCATATAGTACAGGAAGTGGGTGCGATTGCCAGCCACCCACCGAGGCAGAGCCAGAATGCTGCAAAGCAAACGACGTATAAGATGGTACTGCCGGGCCCGGCAAACAACATGCCGATAGACGCGAGCAAGATCAGTATAAAAGAGATAATGGCGGCATATCTTGGAGTGATTTTATCCGTGATCCAGCCGAATAACGGGCGCCCGCCACCGTTGAATAACGCGAATACGCCCACCAGCGTGGCAGCCGTTGCGGCATCCAGCTTGATGATTCCGGTAGCCACCGGGCTCGAAATACCGATCGCCATCAGACCGGCCAGAGAACCGATGATAAAACAGACGAATAAACCCCAGAATGAAGGTGTCCTGACCATATCCATTCCGCAACAATCTGCACCGGCTGTTACCGCACCCGCTTTTGGGCTCCACCCTGCCGGCTTCCAACCTGTCGGGGGGAACTTCAAAGGCAGCGCGAGCAATATAATAATAATGAGAAACGCAATGCCGAGGTATAAAAAGGTATTTAACACCTGCACGCTGGCGATCAGGTTATTGGCTATGAAAGCACTGACGAAGGGAGAACCGCCAAATCCGGCAACAGTTAAGCCGACGGCCAGGCCTTTCTTATCGGGAAACCATCTCGTGGCCACTGCTATAGGTCCGCTATACGAAAGACCGACACCGGCACCGGCGATTACACCATATGTGATTATTAATATCCAGATATTCGGCCACACCGCAGGTAGAATTCCTGCAAGTATCCATCCAATACCTACAACCGCACCTCCGATTATACCGAGGGTCTTGGGTCCTAGCTTCTCTATCAGTCTACCGCTAAACGGAAAAATTCCCGCGAAAAACGCGATAAAGAACATGAAAGGGAGACCACCCTCAAAAGCCCCTACATTGAATAAATTCTGCACCGGAACTTTAAATACACTGTAAGCATAGACACTGCCCAGACACAGGTTGATGATGAATCCCAGTACCACCAGTATCCAGCGGCCTTTTTCCGCAGGCATACCGAAAAGCTTGGTTTCTTCTGCCATAAGACTTGTCATCCTCCCGTAAAATTAAAAGTATCTAAGTATACTGAAACTCGGATTTTTCTGCACCTGCCGACCTGCAAAAGAGAAAAAAAAGGCGCTGCTTGGAAGCAGCGCCTTTTTAAATCCAGGCCTAGACTCTGTTTTTCACCAGGTCACCCACGACACTGGGATCAGCCAGCGTGGAGGTGTCGCCCAGGTTGGATACGTCATTGGCAGCGATCTTCATCAGTATCCGACGCATGATCTTGCCGCTGCGGGTCTTGGGCAGGCTGTCGGCCCACTGTATCTTGTCCGGTGTAGCAATGGGGCCGATCTCCTTGCGCACATGCGCGACCAGCTCTTTCTTGAGTTCGTCTGATTTCTGCTGTCCCGTCTTGAGCGTCACGTAGGCGTAAATGCCCTGGCCCTTGATATCATGGGGCATGCCGACTACGGCAGCCTCGGCAACTTTGGGATGTGAAACCAGAGCGCTCTCGACCTCAGCCGTGCCGATCCTGTGACCGGACACGTTGATAACGTCATCGATGCGGCCCATCAGCCAGAAGTATCCGTCCTCGTCCACCCTGGCGCCGTCGCCGGTGGTGTAAACGCCGGGGTTCTGAACGAAGTAGGTATTCTTGAACCTCTCAGGATCGCCGTAAACACCGCGCATCAGTCCGGGCCACGGCTTCTCGATAATAAGTGAGCCGCCCTCGTTTACGCCCGCCTGCGAGCGGTCCTCGCGGA
>JBAZLT010000214.1:0-4050 GCA_041650115.1 Dehalococcoidia bacterium
GTGGCTATTATGGCCCGCTTCAACGAGATTTTGAACGGTCAGCTCGATAATTTCCCCTTCGACCGGCCGGCAAACATCATCTACGGCGCCGGCGGATTCTCGGGCATACTGGGGGGCCTGGTTACCACGCGTGCTATAAACGAGGGCTTCAGCCGGGCAGGAGGAGAGATCAGACAGATATACGGCGTTTCAGCCGGTGTGCTTAACAGCTTTTTCCACGCGGTTCAGGTGGCGGCAGCACGTTATCCTGACTTATACCGGCCGTCAGCGCAGCATGCACTGGAAGACCTGGAAGACTTCGTGGCCAACCTGCGTACCGACAGGCTGGTCAAGATGAACCGCGACCCGCGCCGTATATGGCTGGGACTGGGCAACCTCGACCCCCTGCAGGAATTCCTTGTCCAGAAGCTCAAAGACTACACCGGCACGTCCAATCCGGAGAAACTGGTTTTCGATGATATAAAGCTGCCCCTGACCGTTACTGCCGCACGCGGCGACGGATTCACCGATTTCATGGGTATGACGGGGCCTGACAGGCACTTTGAATTCGGCGGGCGCACCTGGAAGGTACTGGAAGCTCCCATCATCAAGGCTGTGGTGGCCGGTTGGAGCATGAACACCTATATAGAGCCGGCCGAGATCAACGGCCAGAGGTACCGCGACGGCGGCGGAACTTTCTATGACCCGTCCCTGCTGGTGGCCTGCCTCGACCCGGAGCTCGTCAATCTGATCACCGTGCATCTCGATCATCCGGAGAGCCACAGCGAGAACCTGCCGATATATCCCGACATCAGCCGCATCATGCTCGATACCCATAATTACACGTTCCCCGAGCAGCAGCGCCGCATGCGCATGCTGTCCTCGCTCTTCTTCGGACACTTCCGCCTGCGCCTTTACGTGCAGGAGAACGGAATATCGGTTGAGCCCGACTTCCGCCGTCAGTGGAAATTGCAGGATACAGGTTATCTTTAGCCGAAGACAAAGCAGGGGCTCTGGCCGGTGGTATAATAAACCCATCCGTGCTTTGGCGAGGAATAATGACCATGAAAAAACTTATATTCTTATGTGTTTCTCTTTGCGTTGTGATAACGTCGCTGACGGCGGCCTGCGCATCTTCCCCTGCGGCAAAGACAAAGCTGACCGTAGCCTGCGACGCCACCTGGCCGCCCTTCGAGATCGTTAACGAGCAGACCAAGGAATTGGACGGCTTCGGCCCCGAACTCATACGGGCTGTAGCCGACCGGGCGGGGCTCGATATAGAGCTGGTCAACGTGGGCTTCGACTCGGTGCTGGCCGGGGTCTCACAGTGCCAGTACGACATGGCTGTTTCATCCATAACGATCACAGATGAACGCAAGAAGACCATTCTTTTCTCCGATCCTTATTACCTGGCGGGGCAGATAGTTACAGTCCGCAAGGACAACGACAGCATTACGGGCAAAGACGATTTGGCCGGCAAAACCATCGGCGGCCAGATAGGCACAACCGGGATCATCGAGGCCAATAAAATACCCGGCGCCAGAGTCAAGACCTTTGACGAGGTCGGTTTCGCCTTCCAGGACCTCATGAACGGACAGGTCGACGCGGTAATAGCCGACTACCCGGTGGCCATGGGTTATGTCGTGAAGAATAAGGAAACTTTGAAGACCGTCGGGCCGATCTTCACGGACGAATACTACGGTATCGCCATCTGCAAGAAAAACGCTTACCTTGTCCCCAGGATAAATGCCGCCCTCAAGGAGCTCAAGGACGAGGGATTCCTGGACAAACTCGACCAGAAATGGGTCGGCCGCTAAGCCTGGGGCTCGCTTTACCCTCCGCCGTATTTAAGGCGTATAATGTTATCCGGCTCGATGAGTACGCCTGACAGACCGCACATCCCCAAGGAAGAGCTGGACCATATCCCCGGTGCTGAACGGTCCACTCGCATCGATGTCTGGTGGTGGCTGGTGGTGCTGGTGGTCGGTATAACGGTCCTCCTCCTGTTTGCATGGCCCGATCCCTTCATGAACATCTTCAAGTTTGTCCAGGACGGTATCGTAATAACCATAACCGTCACGCTGGTCTCTTTCGTGCTGGTATTGATAGTCGGCATGATCGGAGGACTGGGCAGGCTATCGAATAAACGTTCAATCTATGTGATCTCAACTTTGTATGTGGAGCTGGTGCGCGGCGTGCCGCTATTGGTCCAGCTCATAATCTGGTACTTCGCCGTGCCGGTGATGATTCAGTCGCTGGGCAAGGTCTGGAACCTCCCGTCGCTGGAAAATTTTCAGGCCGATCCCGTAGTGATGGCGATAATCGGCCTGGTCTTCTGCTACGGGGCATACATGAGCGAGATTTACCGGGCCGGCATCCAGAGCATACCCAAGGGGCAGATGGAGGCCGCGCGCAGCCTGGGCATGACCTATTTCCAGTCCATGCGGCATGTCGTGCTGCCGCAGGCCGTGCGCGTGATCCTGCCGCCCATCGGCAACGAGTTCATCGCGCTGCTCAAAGATTCCTCGCTGGTCAGCGTGGTCGCTGTGGCAGACCTGACGCGCCGCGGCCGGGAATATGCCTCCATCCACTTCGATCCCATCGAGGTATGGATGCTGGTGGCCCTGCTGTACCTGATCATGACGCTCTTTTCGGCGCGTGTGGTGAACTGGATAGAAAAGAAGACCAAATTCGAGAGGTAACGATTGTCTGAACCCATTATCAGCATCCGCGGTGTGCACAAGTACTTCGGCAAGGTCCATGCTCTGTGCGGGCTGGACCTTGATATATACAGGGGAGAAGTTGTGGTCATCGTGGGACCGTCCGGGTCGGGCAAATCGACCCTTCTTCGTTGCATCAACCGGCTGGAGAACTATGACAGGGGCAAGATCGTGGTGGACGGCATCCCGCTGGATAACGCCCGCAATATCAACGCGGTGCGGCGCGATGTGGGCATGGTCTTCCAATCGTTCAACCTGTTCAGCCATCTCACGGTGCTGGATAACCTCATGCTGGCCCAGCGCGTGGTACGCAAACGCCCGTCTACGGAAGCCAGGCAAACCGCGCTGGCCCTGCTGAAGAAGGTGGGCATACCCGACAAAGCCGGTGCGAAGCCCGCACAGCTATCAGGGGGTCAGCAGCAACGGGTGGCCATCGCCCGGGCGCTGGCCATGAATCCCAAGGTCATGCTGTTCGATGAGCCCACCAGCGCACTTGATCCCGAGATGATCAAGGAAGTCCTCGAGGTAATGCTGGCTTTGGCTGCCGAGGGCATGACCATGGCTGTAGTCTCTCACGAGATGGGCTTTACCCGCGCAGCGGCCAAACGCGTTATTTTCATGGACGAGGGGCAGATACTCGAGCAGGCCTCCCCGGACGTGCTCTTCAGTAATCCCCAACACGAGCGCACCAGGCAGTTCCTGGGCAAGATCCTCAGCCATTAAATCGTCAGCGGCCGGTCTTAATATCCCTCACCCTCTTTGTCGCGCCCTATCACCACGTACTCGAGGGCAGAGATAAAGAAAACGGTAAAGAATATGACTGCCAGCATATCGCCCGGACGCAGCCCATTGCTTTTCACAAATTCACCAATGGACGTATTTTCATACATCCAGCTTGCCAGCATAAAGAAGTTGAATATGGTGAGGTAAAACGTAATACGGCTGAATGTATAGCTGAACGCCTTGCGTATCACGTGCTTGATGTAGTTGTAGGTATCCATTATTCTCCTTGTATCTAAAAATTTGGACGGTTCCGAACTTTCAGAGCGCCTATTTTAGCACGTTGAGCAGTCCGCGCAGTAAAATAACCGCCGCTTTCTTATCCAGGGGCTCGTTGTTGTTCCCGCATTTAGGCGACTGTATACAGGCCGGGCAGCCTTCGCGGCAGGGACATTCCTCGATTGTTTTAAGCGTGGCAGCCCACAGGCCCTCGATGATTTCATAGCCTTTCTCCGCTATGCCGATGCCGCCCGGGTATCCGTCGTAAATAAAAATCTGCGACTTGCCGGTATCAATATGGAAAGGTGTGGAGACGCCACCGATATCGTTGCGATCGCACATAGCGAAAAGC
>JBAZLT010000215.1:0-4040 GCA_041650115.1 Dehalococcoidia bacterium
GGCATATGTTGCTGAAGAGGGAATCCCCGAGCTGACAGCTTCGAATGTATATAGCTCGCCCATGGTTCCCATCTCACCCCCGGGCAGATCAGGTCCTCTAACCTTGAGCGATGGTATATCGCCCACGTTGATATTGAAAGTGTTCTGCCCCCCGCCGAACTTGGTCACAAGTATGTACAGGGCATCGCCATCGTTGAGATCGACCTGGCAGATGGTTTTGGGCCATTTATCCTTTTCCTTATCCCAGGTTCCGACAACCTCGAGGCTTCCGGCAGCACGTGTATCGCTTTTTAATTTGCAAACGTCCACCCAGCAATACTCGGGCTGTACCTCCGGGGCAATCTGTTGCAGGTCGACCACCAAAGTCCTTTTCCCGCTGTCAGCGTCGATGGATGGTTTGATGCCGATATAGTCCGCGGTCATGCCGTTGCCCAGGTTAACGGCCAGAAGCTGCATGGTCATATCGAGCGGGCGGTCCTCCGCCTGCAGGGATCCCTTGTACGGGCCGCTTTCATCGAAAATAACCGATTTGACCCATTCACGGTACATTGCGTGCAGGCCAAGCTTGCCGGGTGTTTTCTCCTTCAGATATTCATCCAGCGCCAGCTTGGTACGGTAAGACGAATCAACAACGTTGAACAGGTCAGAGAACGATATGCCCTGCCGGGCCAGAAACTCATAGAAATAGGCCACTTTGTACGGGTGGGTCTCATCAGGGTTACCATCCGAGAAAAAGTCCTCTTTAAAAAAGTCGGGGTCGAGTGCATGATTGGTTGGCTGGTCGTATCCCTTAACGATTTTAAAGGCGGCATAATCTGCCGTGGACTCGTACCACCACAGGCTCTGAGGAATGATCAGGCCGAAAACCGCACCCGGCTGCCTGACCAGTGCGTAATGGTCCATGCTCTGCACGGCGTGAAAAAGTTCGTGCGCCATTGTCACGGCCAGGCCGGTCATGCCGCAGCTCGCATTGGTATGCACGTTGATATGCCCGATCCAGCCGCTCTGCGAGGATGCTTTTTCCCCGGGGTCTACAATCGCCATCAGCTGTTTGCCCTTTTCCCATTGTTGTTCCGTCTGTTCCCCCACCGGGGTGGCGAAGGGTGCTGATGACATATCGGTGTTCGGTGTGGTCTTTTCACTGACGAGTATGTCTGGATTAAGCTCCTTGCCCAATTTGTCCCGATAAGCAACACGGGCCCGCTCGAGCGACACTCCTGTATCCACCACGTATTTTGGATGCTTGCTGTAGGTGCTGTAGATTCCCTGGTCCAGGCAGCCCTGGAAATCCGCCAGCGGGTTCTTCACCGCGGTTCCCCCGCTGGACTGCGCCAGTTTATTATATTTTTTAATCAGCTCGTTCAGCTGTATCGTCTCTTCCGCGGTTATATTATCGGCAATCCTCTTCTTTTTGAGGGCCTGCATCTCGTCTTGCTCTTTTTGCGTCCAGGCTGAAGCTGCGAAATCCGAATCCCAGTAGCGGACGTCGAACTTGCCGTACTGGAACAGTTTGGAAGAGCCTCCGTACCACCAGTACCTCCATATGCTGGCATGCGGTGTGCTGACAACAACCTTGCGGCGCGACTCGTCCGCGCTGGCCGGCATATCGATCCAGGTCTTGCCATCTGCAGCCAGATAAGAGGCTCCGAATTGCGGTTGCCCCGACGTCTGCGACTCTATTTGAGCAGGATCGTAGGCAAATTCAAGCGTCAGGGGCTTGTCGAAGGTGGCGCTGCCTGTAAAATTGACGCTGTATATCCCCAGGTCGTTGCGTTCCGAATAGTCCCAGCCAGGCGCATCGGTAACGGATGCTATGGTTACAGAGTCCTGCTGCTTCAAAGCTCCGCCGGGCACGGTAACCGCGACCTTGTCTTCATATTTAACCGTCTGGTCCGCATTCGAAGGTTGCAGAGTTTGAGTGACCAGGGTACTGGTTTGATAAGTTGGCTGAGCCGGTATATCGGGTGCAGGAGGCTTCACCTCAAGTGTTTCCTCCCTGGATGCAGCATTCGTTGCAGGCTGTGCTGTGGTTGCGGCGCTGCCGGATGTGAGAGTGGAGGGAGCCGTTGCGGTCGGTGGCTGTGTCTGGCCTGATGGTTGAGTTGCATTTACTGCGGACTCCGGAGGTGGGGTTTTACTCTGTTGCAGGCGGGTCCCGATAGCGGGAGCGATGACCGTGGAAAATACGACAATGGCAGCTACAAATACCTGCAGGGCGGACCAGCCTATCCCACCGTACAGCATATACTGTGACAGCGCGGGCTGCTTCTCCCTGTTGAATTTCCAGGCCAGGAGGCCTCCGATCCATCCGCCCAGCGCTACAGCCACCCACCACAGGGGGTTAACGCCGCCCGGTTTGCCCGACACCTTACCGGTTGTCGCAGTCGGGGATTTAGCAGCTTCCGTGGCGGCCCTGGCTGTAGCTGCCGCAGCCGGAGCAGCTGCTACAGGTTCAGCGACGACTTTAGGCGGCCCTGCCGGAAATAACTTGTCAACACAGATGTAGCAGTAGGGCCTTCCGTCAACCTCCCTGTGGCAGGCTGCACAGACCAGCTTGCCGCAGTTGCTACAGGCGCCTACAGACTCTTTACTCGCATGGTATGAGCACGCCGACATGTTGGACCGCCTCCTTACCTGTAGTTGCTTCAGAATTATGAGGGATGTGATTGCTCTGGACTGGAAAGACCGACAGGACCCCTTTTAAATCGTCCCTGGTCATGGTGAATGTTTCAGGGTTGAAACTGCGTATGGAGAAAAGCAGGAATAACAGGATAATGCACAACAGGACAATCAGTCGATTCAATCCACGCTACCCCCATCAAGAATACATCATGAACACCCTGCAGTGAGGCATTGGAGAATGCTAAGGTATTTTACCCTTTATTCACGTAAAGCAAAAGGGTTGGTAAGCCCGACGGTTTTGGATGTAGCAGGCGGTCCGGCAGAGGCATTCTATTACCATACCTGCCGGACCGCCTCAATCATCTACAGTTTTATTAATTATTTATAGAAAACGGGCAGAGTACCGTCATGCAAAGATACCCACCATCCTTTTCTGTGTGTCCTGAGCTTCCTTAATAATGCGCTCGAATAGCTCGCGGACCGTCGGCTCGTCTTTAATCAGGCCGGTGCACTGCCCCACCGGTAAGACTCCTCGCTTCAGATCCCCGTCTATTGTGGCAAGCTGGAAGTTCTTGGAGGCATTGGCCAGGAAGGCAAGCTGCCTGGCGTTTTTCCATCCGGAGAGCGTAGCTCCAATAGCAAGCTTGTAGAAGGGCAGGTTAACCATTTTGGCGATGTCCTGACCGTTAACAAAGGCAGCCGGCAGGTCAAGGCCTTTCTTCTCCACTCTCTTGGCCACGTCGGTTTTCATCACACGGCAATATAATCCGTCGAAGCGCTTGGAATACAGCGTGTCCGTCACATCCTTGCTGCGCGACAGGTCCTTGAAGTTCTGATGCAGCGGGCTTTCCCTGGTTGTCATGAACCTGGTGCCCATGGCCACGCCCTCGGCGCCCAGTGCCAGCGCGGCAGCCAGTCCCCTGCCGTCCGCGATGCCGCCGGCGGCGACGACCGGTATGGAGAGAATATTCACCAGGCTGGGGATGAGACAGAAAGTGGTGACGAACTCACCATGCGCCGCGGCCTCGTTGCCGGTGGCGATCACGGCGTCGCAGCCGTACTCCTCAGCCCGCTTGGCATGACGTGAGCTCACCACGGTGGCAATGACCTTGCCGCCGTATTTGTGCGCCTCTTTGACCAGCCAGTCACCCTTGCCCAGCGCAAAATTGATCACAGGCACCTGCTCCTCCAGCAGCACCCTGGCCGATTCCATGGCGCCGGGGAACATCAATGCGGAGTTGGCGCCAAAGGGCTTGTCCGTGAGCTTGCGGATCTTCCTGACCGCCTCACGCACCGCATCCTTGTCCAGGGGACCCGTGGCAAGGATGCCCATCCCTCCCGCGTTGGAAACCGCGGCTACCATCTCCGGGGTGCTGATCCAGCTCATCCCCGACAGAAAGATCGGGTACTGAATCCCC
>JBAZLT010000216.1:0-4019 GCA_041650115.1 Dehalococcoidia bacterium
GGATCCCGGCTATGCCCCCGGCAAAGACCCACCACCTGTGATTGGTCTTGGGATGCGTGAAAAAGAAGATCAGTGAAAAGACGCCGTCGACCAGAAAGTAGGCGCCTACGAACAATACCAGCAGCAGGATAGAGAAGATAGCGGGCATTACCAGCAGTATGATGCCCAGCGCCAGAGCCAGCAGCCCTCTGATGAGGTTGAGCCACCAGTACTTAGCCATCATTTCCATATGACCACCTCCTTAATATTACAGGCTAAATCTACCATAGCTATATATATTGCGCAATAGTCGTTTCGTACTCCCTGCTCAGCATAATGCGTGATATACCGATCTGTTTAAACGCGCACGACACTTTGACACCCAATTCGGGCTTCTGTTAAAATTCGACACCGGGTGGACTCAGGGATTTCCCCACGCACGGCAGACAGCCGGCCCGGGAATTCACATCAAACACGCAAATCCGCTGCAGCGTGCGGACTTGCCGCCGGGCCGATAAATAAAATCTCATAAAGGAGGCCCCATGAAAGTCACTCTCAGTGTAATCAAGGCAGATATCGGAGGATGGGTGGGGCACTGCAGCATGCATCCGGATCTAATGGCCGAGGGAGAGGCATGCATGGCCAAGGCCAAAAAATCAGGCCTCCTCATAGACTATTATGTTACCCGCTGCGGCGACGACCTGCAGTTTATCATGACGCACAATAAAGGCATCGATAACCGCAAGATACACGAGATGTCATGGAACGCGTTCCAGCGCTGCACCGGGATAGCCAAGAAGCTGAAACTTCACGGCGCTGGCCAGGACCTGCTGTCAGATGCCTTTTCGGGCAACGTTAAAGGGCAGGGCCCCGGCGTGGCGGAGATGGAGATAAACGAGCGCGAGGCCGAGCCCATCATCGTCTTCATGGCGGACAAAACCGCCTCCGGCGCCTGGAACCTGCCCCTTTATTCCATGTTCTGCGATCCCTTCAATACCATCGGACTGGTCATCTCGGCCAATATGCATGGCGGCTTCAAATTTGAGGTGCACGATGTTAAGGAAAGCAGGCGCATCATGTTTAACTGCCCCGAGGAGACCTACGATATGCTGGTCTTCATCGGCGCCCCTGCGCGCTATACCGTTAAGTCCGTTTATTCCCGCGAGACCGGCGAAATAGCAGCCACCTCCTCCACGCAAAAGCTGTCGCTTATCGCGGGCCGCTACGTGGGAAAGGATGACCCCGTTTGCATAGTCAGGGCACAGGGCATTTTCCCGGCCGTGGGTGAAGTGCTGGAACCATTCGCCCGGCCGCATATAGTTGAGGGCTGGATGCGCGGCTCGCACAACGGCCCGCTCACTCCTGTCAGCGTAAAAGAATGTAATCCCACCCGTTTCGACGGACCACCGCGCGTCATCGGCGCAGGCTTCCAGCTTGCAGAGGGGCACCTGGTCGGACCGGTCGATATGTTCGACGACCCGGCATTCAACAATGCGCGCCAGCAGGCCATGGATATGGCCGATATGCTCAGGCGCCACGGGCCTTTCGAGCCGCACAGGCTTCCGCTGGACGAGATGGAATATACCACCATGCCCCAGGTCATGAAGAAGCTGGCCAAGCGGTTCGAGAAGCTATAAATCAGTCCATGTCCAGGCTGCTGCTGGCCACGACCAACAAAGGCAAGGCTGCCGAATACCGGGACCTGCTCAAGGGCCTTGACCTGGAGATAGTTACCCTCGATCAGGCCGGCATCAGCATTGAAGCCGACGAGAGCTATAATACCTTTGAAGAGAACGCCCGCCACAAGGCCGCGTTTTACGCGGAACTGGGCGGGCTTCTAACTTTAGCCGACGATTCTGGGCTCGAGGTGGATGCCCTGGGAGGCGAGCCGGGCGTGCGGTCATCCCGCTATGCCGGCGACGACGCCACCGACCAGGACAGGGTGGATTTCCTGCTCAACAAACTCAAGGGCGTCCCACAACCAGAGCGCACGGCCAGGTTCCGCTGTGTTATCGCCATAGCCCGGCCGGGCGGCGCTGTTGAAACGGCCGAGGGCATATGTGAAGGATATATAGCCATAGAGCCGAGTGGCAGCAACGGCTTCGGGTACGATCCCGTCTTTTTCCTCCCGGAATACGGCAGGACTATCGCCGAGCTCCCTCCGGACGTCAAAAACCGCATCAGCCACCGCGGAAGGGCCGCGGTGCCGGCACGGACCATTCTGACAAAGATAGCGCGGCCCTGAGTTTTCAGATGCGCCGGGAATAGAGCCGGTTAATTTATCCGCATATTTTGACTTAGATCCCAGAATTGCGTTACAATCCTTATTGCAAATAATTCGCATTAGCATTAAAATGGCAACAGTGAAGCTGAATAAGAAGATACTCAAGAAGCCGGGCAGCAGGCTTACCAGCCAGCGCTCACTGATATTCGACATCATAAGCAAGGGCGGTGGACATCTGGGCGCCGCCGAGATATACGCTAGGGCCTGGCGCAGGATGCCCGGCATCAGCCTTTCCACCGTCTACCGGGCCATCGGCAAATTCAAGGAACTGGGACTGGTAGAGGAATGTCATCTGGGTCAGGAGCACCATCACTATGAAGCCCTGCAGAACGGTGGACACTTCCACCTGGTATGTTTGGGCTGCGGCGCAGTTACAGAGTTCGAGTTCCCTCTGGTGAAACGTATTCGCAACGAGGTAGCCAAAGCGCGGCGCTTTGACATCGTCAATGCCGAGGTGAACCTGAGCGGCTACTGCCCCAGATGCCGGAGTTGAGCATGGAGAACGTGATAATTCCGCTTTCGAACTTGAGGGACGGACAGCAGGCGGTGGTGTCCGCAGTGGAGGGAGGACGGGGCCTGGTAGAGAAGCTGACAGCCATGGGCATAAGGCCGGGCAAGCGCATTACACGCTTCTGTTCGATGTATATGCGCGGCCCGATCACCATCCGCGTCGATAACGTTCAGCTTTCTCTGGGCCGCGGCATCGCAGACAAGATTTTCGTAATTGCGGACGGGCTCACCGATGAAAATACTACTTGCAGGTAATCCGGGCGCAGGTAAAAGCGTCCTATTTTCACGTCTTACGGGCTCCGTAGTGGTCTCCGATAACTTCCCGGGCACGGCCATAGGGTTCTCCTCCGGGCACATGCGCGTAGCCGGTCAGAACGCCGAGGTCATTGATACACCGGGCGTATACTCTCTGGAAAGCTCCGGACAGGCCGGCGAAGTGGCCAGAAAAATGCTGGGGGACGGGGACATTATTGTCAATGTGGTCAACGCCACCAACCTTGAACGCGACCTGTACCTTACTCTTGAGCTCCTCGAGGAAAGGATACCGGTTATAATAGCACTCAACGTGTGGGACGATGCCAGGCACATCGGCATTGAGATAGACGTCGCTGCGCTGGAGCAAATGCTGGGCGTTCCCGTTATCCCCACAGTGGCGACTACGGGCCAGGGCATCAAGCTGATGGTGGACAGCATCCCGCAGGCGGTTATGCGGGCAAATCCCGCCGCCACCAGGGAAGAGCGCTGGGCCCGCATCGGGGAGATAGTCGGGCAGGTTCAGAAGGTTACCCACCGCCACCACACGCTGGGAGAATCGCTGGCCGATGCCACAGTGCGCCCGCTGCCGGGCACTATCATTGCGTTGCTGGTCGCCATAGCAGTCTTCGCCTTCGTGGTCTATGGAGGCGAGACGATTTATAAATTTATCGCTCAGCCGATTTTCAACAATCTCTGGCTGCCTGTCGTAACAGCTATCAGCGGCCTGACGTCCGGCCTGCCTTTTGTGCATGACATCCTGATCGGCAGGCTTTTCGAAGGCAAGATCGACTTCATAGAGTCATGGGGACTGCTGACCACGGCACTGTATGTACCCTTCGCGCTGGTATTGCCCTACATCATTACCTTTTACTTCGCGCTGGGGCTGCTGGAGGATACCGGCTATCTCCCGCGCCTGGCTGTTATGATCGACACTGTCATGCACCGCTTCGGCATGCACGGCTACGCCATCATACCCACCATACTGGGATTC
>JBAZLT010000217.1:0-3959 GCA_041650115.1 Dehalococcoidia bacterium
CGCATAATGCCGTTTTCCCGCAGGGATCATAAGCCGCGATAAGTAAATTAGTCATGGTGCCTCCTGAATTTTAGCCGGCAGACATTATACCATTCTTTACTTCCCCGGTGCATCGGAATATAATGACATGAAAGGCACAGAAAAAGCTGAGAGTTATTGCGGCTCTCAGTTTTTTAATATCCGGCATGCTGGGAGGTGACACCCATGACATTAAAAAAATTCGATATTACCCGCGAGGGCCTCGAAAAGCTGAAAGTGGAGTACGATCAGCTTACCTCGACACGCCGCCAGGAGGTGGCCGATAAGATCAAGAGGGCGCGTGAGATGGGTGGCACCGAGAACAACGCGGAATATGAAGACGCCAAGAACGAGCAGGCGTTCATCGAGGGGCGGATTAGCTCCCTGGAGAATATTATCCTCAACGCCCGCATCATCGAGGCCCCCCACCAGCCGGGAGTGGTGGAGCTGGGCGATTCGGTTCTCATCCAGAACCAGGACGGCAAGATCGACCGGTATACAATCGTGGGCACCGCCGAGGCCAGTCCCGTCGACGGCAAGATCTCCTGCGAGTCTCCGGTCGGAAAGGCGCTGATGGGAAAGAAAAAGGGTGACAAGGTGGAGGTCCGCACGCCGGCGGGAATAATGAAGCTGCAGATCACCGAAGTAAGCTAGGAAGATGGCCGGGGAGGAACGCATAGAGCAACCACGCCTGGAAAAATTATCCAGGCTGAAAGACCGCGGCCTCGACCCGTATCCACATAAATTTCACAGGTCCCACACCGCCAGAGAGGCCGCAGGCCGCTTCCAGGAGTTGACTGAAAAAGACCCCTCGGCAACCCTGCCGGACGTCAGCCTGGCCGGACGCATCACCGCCGTCAGGTTCATGGGGAAAGCTGCTTTTTTCGATATCCGCGACGGCTCTGGCAGAATTCAGGTTTTCTTCCGCCGTGATTCCCTGGGAGAAGATAAGTATGGGCTGCTGCACGAGCTCGACCTGGGCGACTTCATGGGCGCGTCCGGCCGCATCTTCAAGACGCGCAGCGGCGAAGTAACCCTGGAAGCTTCCGACTTCACCATACTGGCCAAGTCGCTGCGGCCCATGCCGGAGAAATGGCACGGCCTTCAGGATGTGGAGAAAAGGTACCGCCAGCGCTACCTGGACCTGATCGCCAACGAGGAGGCCAGGGAGCTTTTCATCAGAAGGAGCAGCGTCATCAACGCGGTGCGCGATTTCATGAACGCCCGCGGATTCATGGAAGTTGAGACACCGGTGCTTCAGCCTATGTACGGCGGGGCGCTGGCCAGGCCCTTCATAACGCACCACCACGCGCTGGGCCAGGACCTTTACCCTCGTATCGCGCTTGAGCTTTACCTCAAGCGGCTGCTTATCGGCGGATTCGACAAGGTATATGAAATAGGGCGCGTGTTCCGCAACGAAGGCATCTCGACCAAGCACAATCCCGAGTTCACCATGCTGGAGAGTTACGAGGCCTACGCCGATTACAACGACGTTATGCAGATGACCGAGGAGCTTGTCAGCAGCGTGGCCCGGGCGATACTGGGAACCATGCAGATCAGCTTCGCCGGGGAGGCTATTGATTTGACCCCTCCCTGGAAACGGCTCCCCCTGCGGCAGGCACTGATCGACAAATGCGATATAGATTTCATGAATTACCCTGATGCCGACAGCCTGCGCTCGCGCATGACGAAAATGGGCCTTCAGGTCGATCCGTTTAAGGACAGGGGCCGGCTGATCGACGAACTGCTCTCCACCTACGTCGAGCCCGGGTTGCGCCAGCCCACGTTTCTGATCGACTATCCAATTGACATGTCGCCTCTGGCCAAGCTGCATCGCGAGACTCCCGGCCTGGTCGAGAGGTTCGAGGCATTCATCTGCAGCATGGAGGTGGCCAACGCCTTCTCCGAGTTGAACGATCCGCGCGAGCAGCGCGAGCGGTTTACCCGCCAGCGGGAGATGCACGCTGCCGAGATAGAGCGGGCGGTCGCGGCCGGAGAGCTGCCCGAGACCGATATGATCGACGATGACTTCATTACCGCCATGGAGCACGGCATGCCGCCCGCCGGCGGCCTGGGCGTGGGTATAGACAGGCTGGTAATGCTGCTCAGCGACCGCCAATCGATACGCGAGGTCATCCTCTTCCCACAGCTCAAGGCCAGGCAGGGGAGGAGTGAGGAATGATCGATATTAAATTGATTCGCGATAATCCCGAGATCATATACCAGGCCATGGACAGGCGCGGCGAGGGCCGTGCTGACGTCGATGGGATTATAGAGCTGGACAGCTCTTACCGTCTGATGCTTAAGGAGGCCGAAGCGCTGCGCGCGCGCCGCAACGACGTGAGCAAGCAGATCAGCCGCATGAAAGAGAAGCCGGCCGATTTGATAGCCGAGATGCGGCAGGTCGGCGACCGCATAACGCAGATCGAGGCCGAGGCGAACCTGCTGTCGGATAAACTGGAGGACATGCTGCTGCGCCTGCCCAATATACCGGCGGGCGATGTTCCCGAGGGCCAGGGATCGCAAGATAACATCGAAGCCAGGTCATGGGGCCGGCCGCGTGAATTTGCCTTCAAGCCGCTGCCCCACTGGGACCTGGCCGAGAAGCTGGGCATCATCGACTTTCAGCGCGGCGTCAAACTCTCCGGCACCCGGTTCTATGTGCTGCGCGGCATGGGCTCCCTTTTGCAGAGGGCCCTCATCAGTTTCATGCTCGACCTTCACGTCAGGGAGCACGGTTATACCGAGATTTATCCGCCCTTTATGGTCAAGCGGGAATGCCTGGTGGGATCAAGCAACCTGCCCAAGTTCGCCGATAACCTCTATCACGACGCGGAGGAGGACTACTGGTTCATACCCACCGCCGAGGTCCCCCTGACCAACCTGCACCGCGACGAGATACTGGCGCCCGGCTCATTGCCTATCTATTACGCCGCGCACACCTCATGTTTCCGCCGCGAGAAAATGGCGGCCGGCAAGGATACGCGCGGCATCAAACGCGGTCACCAGTTCGAAAAAGTGGAGATGTATAAGTTCGTCGATCCTTCCACGTCGAACGACGAGCTGAACAGCCTGGTGGATAACGCCGAGGATATCTGCCGCAGGCTGGAATTGCCCTACCATGTAATTCAGCTCTGCACGGGCGACCTGGGTTTCGCCGCGGTGAAAACCTTCGATATCGAGATGTGGGCGCCGGGATGCGGCGAGTGGCTTGAGGTCAGCTCCTGCAGCAACTGTGGCGACTTTCAGGCGCGCCGCGCCAATGTCCGTTACCGTCCCGATCCCGAGGCCAAACCGCGCCTGGTGCATACGCTCAACGGCTCCGGGCTGGCCCTGCCGCGCGTCATGATCGCCATCATGGAAAACTACCAGCAGGAAGACGGCAGCATCATGGTCCCCACGGCGTTGCAGCCTTATATGAACACCGATACCATCCGCTAGCCCGCAAAGGGCGCCGTCTTCGCCTCGCATCCGGCCGGCTCATCCGCTTCCTTGACATTGGCTTCAAATTCAATTTAACTATATGTATAATTAAAAGAAATATTGCATGCATACACTGATTAGATATGGCAGAAGGTGAACCTCAGACAAGCCCTAAGTTCTGCCGCCAGTGTGGTGGCGTAGTGCCCGAGGGAACCCCTATCTGTCCGCGCTGCGGCCAGAAATGGTACATGGACCGCGTGGAGCAGCAGGGGGCGGACCTCTGGCAGAAGATTCTTGAGAAAAGGGCAGCGGCGGGGATTGGTGAGTCCGGCGCGAACCAGGATGGGAAGCAATACCGCTGCCCTAACTGCATGGCCATGTTGCAGGGGCCTTCCCCCACATGTCCGCACTGCGGCAAAAGCACTGCCAAAGCCAAGATCGTACCACCTGGCAAAGACGATGAGGCGGCTATCGAGGAAACCGCCCAGGAGCTGAACCTGCCGCCCGCGGCCAGGGGG
>JBAZLT010000218.1:0-3953 GCA_041650115.1 Dehalococcoidia bacterium
GCGGCCGGCAAAGTAGACGATGGGAGGACCGCCCGAAGCGAACAGGCCCTGAAACAGCCCGCCGGCCAAGATGACCGGGGCGGCTATCCAGTAGCTGAGCCGTTTACGTGGTGCAGCGCTGCTGCGGAACAGCGCTACGAGCTCGAGCGATGACATGATAACGATGAAAAGGCCCAGCAATATGATCAGCAATGTTTCACTGGCATAGCCCCTAAGCAGTATCCCGGCCGCCAGGCCGACGACCGCCAGGGGAAGAATGCTTACCAGTATGATCCTCCAGCGAATATGCCTGTGCCAGCGTATGATCAGCCAGATGCTCTGTAATGATCCGATGGTCACCAGCGCGGGCAGCAGCGTCTCAATGGGGAAAAGGAATATGCCCAGCGACAGTGCGATAATGGTTGAGCCGAATCCCAGGTAGGTCTCCACGGAGTGGGCCAGCACCAGGATCAGCGCCAGTATCGCGATATCGGTCCAGGCAAAAGGTACAGGCACGGCTATTTAGCGCGGTAGAGGTCGTTGAAATATTGCGTTGTCATCTCTTTGGCCTGCGCCCGGTCGGGCAGCGAGCCGATCATGCCGTAGACCGCGGCCTCGCCGGAGACATCCTCCTGCTTTAGCTTGGAGACCTCTTTGACCGCGTCTGTGAAGTCCTTGAAAAAGGGCTCGATTATCTTAAGGTGCATGGGCGAGACCGTGAAGTGCAGCGTGGGCGGCATGTGCTGGCTGTCGATATTCCAGCCGCGCGCTTTCATGGCATCGCCCAGCGCGTAGATGTTAAGGGTATCGCTGCCGACCGCGAATGTGGTGGCGGGCGGGTCTCCCACAATATAGAGGCCGGGTATACGTTTGATGCCGTCCATCAGCAGGCGCGTGGCCTCCATGGCATCCTTGGCCAGGCGCATGTAGCCCTCCCGGCCCAGGAACTTCATTACCGACCAGGCCGCCGCGACCGGACCTCCCGACCGCGCTCCCGAGATGGCGGGCGTGGCGTAGACGCCGCCGTTCCAATCCGTATAGACGAAGAGCTGGTATTTCCTGAGGTCGCCGTTTCTGTACGTGATGGTGGAGGCGCCCTTGGCTATGTAACCGTATTTATGAACGTCGGCCGACATAGACATCACGCCGGGAACGCGGAAATCGAAGGGCGGAATCGGGTATCCCAGCTTCTCGATGAAAGGCAGTATGAAGCCTCCCACACAGGAGTCGACATGAAACCAGACGCCTTTTTTCGCGGCGACGGCCGCCATCTTCTCGATGGGATCGATCATGCCGTGCGGGTAGGAGAAGGCGGAGCCCATGGCGAAGATGGTGTTGGAGTTGAAGGCCTTCTCGTAGGCATCCAGGTCTACGACCGACGCCTCGCTGGTGGGCGCGATCACGACTTTGATGCCCAGGTAATACGCGGCCTTGTTGAAGGCGGGATGGGCCGAGCGAGGTATGACCATCTCCGGCGCCTTCACCTCGGGACGCTTCTCACGCGCATAGTCCCTAGCCGCCTTGACCGCCATGATGATGCTCTCCGTGCCTCCGGAGGTCATGTTGCCGGCCGCCTCTGCGCCGCCGTGGAGCAGGTCGGTGGTCATGGAGATAACCTCGGTCTCCATGCGCAGCAGGCTGGGGAATGCGAAGGGGCTGAGCCCGTTTTCGAAGACGTAAGTGCCCAGGGCCATCTCCACCACTTTACTGACCTCCTCCGAAGCCCTGAAGACCATGCTGAAAGCGCGCGCCCCCTTCCAGTCCATATCGTTGGATTTGAGCGTGGTCAGTTCACCCCTGAGCTTGTCGATGGACATACCTTTCTCTGGAAATTGCATGGCAGACTACACCTCCCGAAACATAGTAGCTTTAAGGGGCTGAGAATTCAAGGCAGGATACTGCGCCGCGTGATATCGCCGGATGCTGCCTAAGTACCGGACGGGCGTGATACCCTGGAGGCCGGCACGCTGGCCATGGTGTGCATGGCCCGGGCGACCAGTTTTCTGCTTTTGCCTTTGATCGAGTAGACCTCGGCCTCGGTAAAAAGTATGTTCCTGCCTGGCTTGGTTACCCTGCCGTGACATTCCAGGGAGTCCCCGTCCGCGGGCTGAAAATAGTTGATCTTGTACTCGATGGTCAGTATGCGCCGGTCCGCGGGCACCAGCGAGAAGCTGGCATATCCTGCCGTATGGTCGGCCATGGTCGCTATCAAACCGGCGTGCGCGAAGCCGTCCTGCTGGAAATGCTTCTTCTGCAGCCTGATCCTGGTGACGAACTCTCCGGGCTTGAGCGACACAGGCACCAGACCCAGGTACCTGGTGAAGCCCTGCACGGCGTCCTTCTTTAAATAATCAAACCTTTTCCGGTCTGTCTTCATGCGGCCTCCCATGGTTTAAATCCGCTATTAGTATAGCTTATCACAGCCGTAAAATTAATCATGCCCGGCAGGGAACAGCGATACCTTTTACCGTTATCGTATATGCAGCAGCGGGCGGTTATCTTATGGTATAGTTGACGGCAACGGGTACGCAAGGAGAGCCGTGAACCGTGTTATAGATATCGCAGCGAACCTGAAACTGCTCGACCCGCAGATTCCCATACCTGCCTATAGCAGGTTTATCGGCAGCTACCTGGTGATGGGTGAGAGGAAGGCCATTATTGATCCGGGACCCGCATCCGCCAGGCCGGGGCTGCTCTCCGCCGTAGAGGAGGCCGGCCTGCGCCCCGAGGACATCCGCTATATTGTGCTGACGCACATCCATGTCGATCACGCTGGAGGCGTGGGAGCCGTCATACCGGATTTCCCCAACGCGACGGTGCTCGCCCACAGCCGCGCGCGCCCGCACCTGATCGATCCCACAGCGCTGTGGAATTCCAGTATTAAGGTGCTGGGCGAACTGGCCGTCAAATACGGTCCCATGGAGCCTGTTCCCGCAGGCAGGATAGCAGAGGCGGCCGACAGGATGATTATAGACCTGGGCGGAACGAGGCTCGAGGTTTATTTGACCCCGGGCCATGCGGTACATCATCTGAGCCTTTTTGATCGAGGGTCAGGTATATTGATCGCCGGTGAGGCGGCGGGTGTATGCGTCAACGGCGTTATCCGCCCGGCCACGCCACCGCCTTTTAAGCTGGAGGAGACCGTGGCCTCCATAGACAGGCTGGTCGAGCTTGAACCGCAGAAAATATGCTACGGCCACTTCGGCTGCTACGATAACGGACTTGAAAGGCTCAGACACTACAGGGACAAGCTGTTTCTCTGGCAGGAAGTCATCAGGTCGGCGATCGCCGGGGGCACGACGATCAATGACATATTGTCGCTGCTCAAAGAGAGGGACAGTGACCTGGACTACCTGGATGGCCTGAACAGTGACGAGTACGCGCGCGAAATGGTTCTGCTTAATAACAGCATAATGGGTATAGCCGGGACAACCCGCCGGCCATAAGCCTGCCGGTTATACTACGAGCTGCCCTTCTTTGATCGACGCCGCGTCCTTATCCAGCAGAGCGATAATGGGGCCGTTCAGTACCCTCTTCATCTCGCCTACGATGCCCCGTGATTTATTCAGGCCCCCGGCGAAGTCCATCACCTTTTCAATTATCTCCTCGTTGCCGAACGCCGCCGTGACCACGTTGCTGGTAACGCACTCCAGGCCGGTCAAACGGCGTCCGGTCAGAATCAGATCCACAATGACATTCACAGGGAATACACTGTGCAGCAGCTCACGCGTGCTGGGCAGCAGCGGAACCCGGCGGTCTATCACGGGTATGCAGAAGTAGCCCCTGTCGGACCGCATGAAGCGGAAATCGAAGCAGCAGGAGAACACCGCCCCGCCACCGAAGGTGTGGCCGTTGAGGGCGGCGATGGTTATCAGCGGATAGGTGAGCAGCCGTCTGCGCAGCTCAAGGTTCATGACCAGGAACTGTTTTACCTCTGCAGTGTCGCCTTTCTCCAGGCTGGCCAGAAACCGGTC
>JBAZLT010000219.1:0-3923 GCA_041650115.1 Dehalococcoidia bacterium
ATGGCGCGGCGCACCGTCCTGATATCGCCGCCGGTGCTTAGGTCCATGACCGTATCGGCCCCGTATTTTATCGATACGCGCAGCTTCTCTAGCTCGCTGGCCATGGAGCCCACGTCGGATGAAGTGCCGATATTGGCGTTAACTTTGATTTTCAGCCCTTTGCCTATACCGCAAACGCCGCTTACAGGGTGATTTACATTGGCCGGGACTATGACGCTGCCCGAGGCAATATCCTGGCAAAGACGATCTGCCTCCAGTTGCTCCGCGAGGGCAACCTTTTTCATCTCGGCAGAGATGATGCCTTTTTGGGCCTGTCCCATCTGTGTCATCATATTAAAAATAAAAAACCAAGAGTCGCCGTCTTACAAGCATAACCCTTGGCTGTAACCGCTTCCCTACGCTCGAATTACCGAGAGCAGGTTTCAAGGGTTCTCCGGTGAAACGGAGTCTCAGCCTGCCAGTCTAAGCACCCCCAGCGGCTAATTTAATTATTAGCAACGTTTAATATAGCATGGTGACGCTTTAAAATACAAGTAAAAATGTAAATTCCTTTTAACTGTATCTACTTCTGCTGACAAGCGCTATGATGCCGAATATGATCATGGCAATAATCAGGGCGATGATGGTGATAGCGATGGCAATGACCAGGGGCGAAGCCGCTCTGGATTCAAACTGCCAGTAGTTCGACCACTGGCCGACATCTCCCACATCGTTTATGGCCCGCACCCGCCAGTAGTAAGTGCCTGTGTTGGGCAGCATGGACCTTTGTAGATTAAATGTGGTAGTGGTGATATCGTCTTTCTGCAAGGCCGTACTGGCGAAATCAGCCGATTTGGCTATCTGCAGGGAGTATTTCATTCCCGTGGCATCCGACTTCGCCGACCATCCCAGCGTGGCAAGGGATGCGTCACCGCCTGACTGCGGCGCCGGGCCGATTCCCAGCAGGCTGCCCGGGGACCTGAATAGTCCTGCGATGGCATCTACCACTGAGCTGTAGTTGTAGAAAATCGCTCCTGGGCCGGGGGCGAGGAGTTGGAGAGATGGAGGAGGGATAGAACCGGACACGTAGCTGGCCTGAGCAAGACCGCCCTTATTACCGGCCGCCTCAACAGTATGCGTTTTACCGGGCTTTGACGGAACTTTCATGGTGAGAGTGAAGTTACCCAGCGCATCGGTGGTGGCGGTGGCATCCGTCGCCGCCTTGTCATACTTGATCGCGATTATCTCGTTCCCGTTGAATCCGTTGCCGTCGACTCTCAGTTCCCTGCTGCCGATGACGGTACTGGGAGTGAGCGCAATGCTGGGTGTGACCTCAAATTCGAGGTCGGGCACGATGCCGATGGGTGTAAAGCTGCTGCCGTAAACGCCCAGTATATGCCTTCCCTTAACCGAGGGAGGCACGGTGATGACGAAGCTGAATGTGCCGTTGGGCTGCGCAACCACGTTAGTATCCAGTATGGGGCCGTCCCATGTAAATGTGAGGCCGTCTTCTCCAGGCCTGAAGCCGACGCCCGTGATGGTGACCTTTGTCCCCACGGGGCCCGAGGCGGGTGTCGATTTGCAGAAGGGAGATATGGTGAATAGCAGGTCGGGAACCTCGCCCGGTCCTGTGGACGGGCTAACGGCGCTGAGTATGTATTCGCCCTTCGGCAGATTGGGCACATCGAATTGCGAACTCCATGAGCCCGTTTTATCGGCCTGAATGGGAACTTTGGACAGCGGCGTTCCATCCCAGGTGAACTTGATTTCGCCCTCATTGGGGGCAAAGCCATAGCCGAAAATATAGATACGGGTATTGATTTTGCCCCAGGGAGGCTCACAAATAAGGCTCGGCCGGACGGAGAAGTTGGATGTTGCCGTGATATTCGACCAGTTGCTATCGTCGGTAACTTTCACGACATGGATGCCCTTGGTCGAGGAGGGGACATCAAATTTATGATTGATCTCTCCCGCTTTGGAGATGGGCACGTTCTGTACAAGCTTTTTGTCGTCCCAGTAGATAGTGGCCATTTTGCCGATGAACCCGTCGCCGGTGATGGTCACTTTCGCCCCCATCTTCCCCGAGTCGGGATTCAGAGTAATCGACGTGGCGGAGACGCCTGAGGGGGCCATCAATACGATCGACAGCATAATGGGTAGTAATGCTGAGATGAAAAACAAAATCCTGGATACGCCGGACATTTTACGTTTACGGTATTTCAATACCATCGCATTCTCCATAATCTGAATGTGCTTATGAATCAAGTGTAAGCTTATAATAAACAGGATGATAAATCAATTGTTCAGCTGTAGTCACGGTGGTTTGACACTAGTTAGCTATATTGATAGACTTTTACAGCAGTTTCTGCTTCGTAGTGCCGCTTTAATGCGTGTCCATGGCCCCGTGGTGTAGCGGTCAAACATGCCACCCTGTCACGGTGGAGATCGTGGGTTCGAATCCCATCGGGGTCGTTTCTAATTCACAGTTGGCTTGACACCTATCCCTTTTTTCTATAGACTGCCGTCTCAGAAACGATAATCGATCGCGGAAAGTTATGATCGATACTATCATAGTTGCCATTCTGGCTGTAGCGGCATTTTTTCTGGGAGCCTGCCCATTTTCGCTCTGGATCGGCAGGGCCAGGCTGCGCAAGGACATAAGGGAGGTGGGGGATGGCAATCCCGGTGCGGCCAACGTTTTCAAAGCTGGTGGAAAGGTCTGGGGTGTCGTTGCGCTGATAGCGGACATACTAAAGGGTATACCCTTTATTCTCATAGCCCTGTATGTGTTCAATTACTCGCAGCCGGTGGGCTATGTCATTGCTGTCTGCGCGGTTCTGGGCCATGCATTTTCACCTTTCCTGGGATTCCACGGTGGAAAGGCGCTGGCGGTATTCGCCGGCACTCTGGTGGCCCTGTCCCAGTGGGACGTCATCATCTGCCTGGCCATACTGTTCCTTATCGGGTTTCTTTTCATCAATAACGATGCCTGGACCGTCATATGCGGGATGGTTGTAACGCTGGTTTACCTGGCTGTTACAGGCGCTGATATATGGAAATTAGTATTTATGCTATGCATCACCGCTATTTTGCTGATTAAACACTTCCAGGCGTTAAAGGCATCACCCGGCGCCTCCGGGAGGTTTCTGAACTGGATGAGGTCCAGAAAGAAGACGGCCTGATATAATATTGCTGGGTAGTATAAAATGCCGTATCAACTGTTTGTGCTGGCCGGTTTGGCGCTGTTCTTCGTTAACCTCATTCTTAACCTGGCCGCTCTGAAAAGACCGTCCCGGAAGGCAGCCGTGCCCCCGGATCAGCCCCTTGTATCCGTGCTGATACCTGCCAGAAATGAAGAGCAGAATATAGGCAGGTGCCTTGACTCGGTTTTGAATCAGGATTATCCCAATTACGAGGTAATCGTTCTGGACGATAACTCCACCGACCGCACGTCAGAGATAGTAAAGCGCATGAGTGAAAAGGACGACAGGGTACAGTTAATAAAGGGGAAGCCGTTGCCCGACGGGTGGGCCGGCAAATGTTTCGCCTGTCACCAGCTTTCGCAGAATGCCCGTGGAAAATGGCTGCTTTTCGTGGATGCTGATACGGTCAGCCAGTCTCATATGGTCAGGAGCACGCTGCAACTTACAACCTTAAATAATGCTGCGATGCTATCTGGATTTCCCCGGCAGAAGGTCTCGGGGATTACGCAAAAAATGGTCATTCCCATCATCTTTTATTTTCTCGTCATGGCATGGTTCCCGCTGTGGCTATTCCATTCGTGGAAGAAACCCGGCCCCACATTGGCTATCGGGCAATTCCTGCTGTTTCGACGCGAAGACTACCTGGCGATCGGGGGGCATGAGTCGGTTAAGTCCAGGATCATGGAGGACGTCTGGTTCGGCATCGAGATGCACAAGCAGAAACGCCGCATTCTCTCGGTC
>JBAZLT010000220.1:0-3918 GCA_041650115.1 Dehalococcoidia bacterium
CGGTGCTTCAGGAAGATATTTACCTCCCTGCTGTCACCGTCTTTCATAGCTGCCTGTATGGGGCAGGAGGCCTCGCAAAGGGGATTACCCTTCTCGTCGACATGGACCAGGATATTATCGAAGCAGCCTTTGCCGACCACTTCATCGCAGGAATAGCCTGTGATATGCTCGGCGGCCCTGTTCCAGTAGGTGATGGTCCTGTTGGTGTCTACGAAGTATACGCCGTCGTAAAGGTTATCCAGCAGCTCCCTGTACAAAATCGTCTGCATTGTCATCGGACCGAATCCTTTACCGTAATAGACACGATTACCACCAGCTTTGCAGCAGGAACCTTGCTTAAGAGGAAATTGATGAGGACAGGTAGACTGCTAAATATTACTTAGTAGATATTCGCAAAGCACAAAACCCAACCTATTATAAAACATTGCGGAAAAAATTTCCGCCCCGTATCTAAGCGTGGTCGGCCAACCATATCCCCATGTCGCTGAAGACCCTGTCCTTGCCAGGCTCATTGTGCACCTCGTGGTAGAAGCCTTCGTATATCTTGAGCGTCTTGTCCTTGGAGCCGGCCTTGGCATAAAGGGATTTGGCGCCTTCCTGGTTGACCAGCTTGTCCTCCGTGCCTTGCAGGATGAGCAGCGGTATGGTGATGGAATGCAGATGCGGCTCGACCGCTTTCATGGTTGAAAACAGCTCAGAGCCCAGGCGGGCGGTTATCTTTCCGCGGTAGACCAGCGGATCCTTGTCATAGGCTTCCACCACCGACTTATCCTGGCTGATAAAAGAGGAGTCCAGCGCCTGTACGCCCATTCTGGGGGTGACGGCGGAGAGCACCCTTGCCACGGATATGACCACCGGTGAGATGCCCTCGCCCGGCTTGAGAGCGGGTGCGGATATCACCAGCCCGACCAGGTCGTTCTGATGCTGGAGCGCATAGGCGGTGGCGATCAGGCCGCCCATGCTGTGGCCGTAGAGGAAGACCTTTTTGCCGGGATGGTCCTTGTGTGCCATCTGGTATAGGGTGTGGAGGTCCTTCAGGAAGGTTTCAAAGCGGTCTATATAAACCCTCTGGCCATCCGACTTGCCGTGGCCGCGGTGATCGAGGCCGTAAATTGCATAGCCCAGGGGGACGACTTTATTGACGAGGTTATGGTAGCGGGAGATGTGCTCGCCCAGCCCGTGCGCCACCAGTATCACGGCCTTGACCTCGCCGTCGGGCAGCCAGCATTTCCAGTAGAGATTGAAATTCGCGGTACCCTTAAAATTGCCCTCTTTCTGCTGCATTATAGCCTCCCCCATTTTTGCCCATATTATGCTCTTGCAGGCCACTGCCGACAAGTCAGACCGAAACGCAGGCCAGAATTGCCCCGATATTTGTCTGTGAAATGTTAAAAACGTAAAATTTACAGGCGGTTTTAAATATGCTGAGAGCAGTACTGTTCGATCTGGACAACACACTCATTCTGTTCGAGGAGGTCAAATTCGTCGACGGCTACTATCCCAGGCTGGCGGCCAGATTCGAAGGCGTTTTCCCCGACGGGCAGTTCGCCGAAAGGCTGATGAAGGCCACCGTGCGGCTGCGCAATAACGACGGCAGCACGGTAAACCGGGAGCTTTTTATCAGGACCCTGTGCGACGGTCTCGATGTCAGCCGGGAAGATGTCTGGGCCAGGTTCGAGCAGTTTTTCCGCCTGGACTTCGATGTTTTCCGGGAAACAGTGGTGGCTACTCCGGGGGTAGGCAACGTCTTCAGGCATGTAAAGGAGCGCGGATTAAAGCTGGTGGTGGCCACCAATCCCATCTGGCCGCTCTCCGTGCAGCAGAAAAGGATTTCCTGGGCCGGCGTGGGAGATGCCGAAGTCGATCTGATCACACATATCGACAATATGAGCTACTGCAAGCCGCAACTCGGGTATTTCAGACAGATCTGCCGGTTGATCGGCGTTCAGCCCGGGGAATGCCTGATGGTGGGCGACGACCCGGCCAACGACATGGTGGCCGCTAAAACGGGCATGAAGACCTATCAGACAACGGACAGCCGCGCCCACTCGGAACAGCCCCTGGAAGTCAGCAAGAAGATCATCGGAAACAACCTCGAGGGCATACCCCCGGCCGATTTCAGCGGCCCGCTGAGCAAGGTCCCACCGGCCATCGACAGCCTCCTCGCGATTTAAACCCCACCGCTAAAGCTGTTCCAGATAAAAACTTTGCATTATGCAAACTATTTGTATTATACTAACTAACAGGTAGACTTTAATGACGGAAAAAAGTGAGACGATCGATCGGATTTTGAGCCGGGTTGAGGGCGCCTTCCGGCAGCTTTTACCTCTGGCGCACCAGGAGCTGCTGGACCTCGACCTGACCACGCCGCAGCTGAAAGTCGTACTGCTTCTCTACCTGGGCGGACATGCGCGCATGAGCGCGCTGGCCGCTGCGCTGGGCGTCAGCCTGGCCACCGCCACCGGCATTATAGACCGCCTGATTGACAGGGGCCTGGTAATCAGGGAGAACAGCAGTGAGGACCGCCGGGTCGTGATCTGCCGTCTGTCCGAGAAGGGACACGAGCTTACGGACAGGCTGTATGTGTCAGCCCGCGAGCGGGCCCGCGATCTTCTGCAGGGATTGACCGAGGCTCAATTAAATAAGCTGGATGAGGCGCTGAGCTCCCTGTAGGGCGGCGCTGTAAAGGAGATAAAATGAACATAGTTGTCACCGGTGCCACCGGTCATATCGGCAATGTGCTGGTACGTGAACTGCTGAAAGAAGGTCACAGCGTTAAAGCGCTGGTGCCGCCTTTCGAGAATGACATGCCCATCCGCGGCCTCGACGTGGACGTGGTACCCGCGGATGTATGCGATGCAGCGTCCCTGAGCCCTGCCTTCGAGGGCGCGGACGCCGTTTACCATCTTGCAGGCATCATAGCCATCACGCCGGGCAGGGAAGCATTGCTGCAGAAGGTCAATGTGCAGGGCACACGCAACGTGGTGAATGCCTGCCTGGAATCGGGCGTCGGCCGCCTGGTTTATACCAGTTCCATTCATGCCATACAGGAGCCTCCCGAGGGAATAGTCATCAATGAGACCTTCCCCGTGGACCCCGACAATGTGCTGGGACCTTACGCCAGGAGCAAGGCCATGGGCACGCTGGAGGTACGCAGGGGCATCGAGCGCGGGCTGGATGCGGTCATTGTCCATCCCACGGGAGTGATCGGCCCTTTCGACTTCAGGATATCGGAGATGGGTCAGCTCGTGCTGGATTTCATTCGGGGCAGGCTGAAGGCCTACCTGGACGGGGCTTACGATTTCGCCGACGTCCGCGATGTAGCGCACGGGATGATCCTGGCCTGCAGCAAGGGCCGTCGCGGCGAGAGCTATATCCTCTCGGGTGAGAGGGTCAGCATCAAACGGATCATGGAGCTGCTGGAGGAGACCAGCGGCGTAAAAGCGCCCGGGTTCAAGGTGCCCGCCTGGCTGGCCCGCAGCGTGGGCAAGCTGGCGCCCATCTATTACAGGATGACACGCAGCAAGGCCCTTTTCACGGACTATTCGGTGGACGTGCTGCGCAGCAATTCCATGGTCACCTCCGAGAAAGCACGGGTTGAACTCGGCTATAAACCTCGCTCAGTGCAGGAATCGATCTGCGATTCAGTGGCCTGGTTCAGGCAGTATCTGATCCCGTCACAGCTTGCGCCCGCTGTGAAGCGGATTTAGGCCGGCGCCGTCCCGCTCTCAGGCTGATTATTCTTGATAGCCTGATACTGCCGTCTTTTACGTCTTTTAACAGGAGTCCATTGATAGCCACTTATTATTGGTGTATATTAGTTAGCGGTTTGCAGATATTCCCGCAGGCAGGGCTGATTTAAGGAGGCGAGATGGCTGAAGATTATGCGGAAAAGAGTTTCTGGCTGGGGAATTCGGG
>JBAZLT010000221.1:0-3914 GCA_041650115.1 Dehalococcoidia bacterium
AGATTACCTCTATTCTTTATCCAGTTCCTGCTCGTCGCCCGCATATGCGCTGCGCGGCGATGCCTCGATCCTGCCGCGGAAATCGGCCAGCTCCTTTCTGACCTGCTCCACGCCGCGCTCGTCCAGGCGGATCATGACCGTTCTCCCCCGGCCCAGCCCGATCTCTTCCAGCAGCGCATCCACCGACTCGACCCGCTTCTCAGCGCGCAGGTTGCCCTCTATGTAACGGCAATCGCCCTTTTTGCAGGTAACCACGGCCACGCCGTCCGCGCCGGTCTCGAAGGACTTGGCGAGGTAGAGGATGTCCGCCTTGCCAGAGCAGGGCAGCGGGATCACCCTGAGGTCTATGCCCTGCGCGCCGTTGCCGTTGGCAAGCTCCGCCGGATCAAGGCTGCTGGCGCAGCAGAAAAGATCGATCCTGACTCTGCCCCTGTTTGCTACGTACATCTCATGTTTCCTATACGGCTTATGGAAGCCTGTTGCCGTATTATAACAACACGATAGGGGGCTGTCAAAAACTTTTGTCACAAATTTGCCGCAAGGCAAGCTGAAATGGAAACGGCCCTGTTAAGGGCCGTTTCGTAATTTTCTCAGAGCGGTTGAGGGTTTTTAATTAATAGCGTCGCTGTCCGCCCCTGCCGCCGCCGCCGCCGTAACCGCCGCGGCTTCCAAAGGAGGACCTTCCTCCTCCGCCGCCGCTGCGACCACCGCGGCCGCCGCCGCCACCCTCTCCACGTGAGCGGGCGCCGTTGACCGTGATGGCGCGCTCCTTGATCTTCTTGCCGTTAAGCCCGGTGATGGCCGCCTGGCCTTCCTGCAATTTGGGCATCTCCACAAAGCCGAAGCCCTTGGACTGCCCGCTGTAGGTGTCCTTAATGATGGAAACCGATGAGACCTCGCCGAAAGCTTCGAACTCGGTCCTGATATCGCTCTCCGTCACCTCATAGGACAGGTTCCCCACGTATATATTCATGGTTAAACTGTTTTTCCTCCTTTATTTTAGGGAGCAGGGACATTCCGTCCCACTGCACCCGCCGGGCCTGCCGCGGCTACCTTCTGGGATTGATGGTGCTGTAGCACTCGCTGCAATAGACCGGTTTGTCCTGGCGCGGCTCGAAGGGGACCTCGGTCTCCTTTCCGCATTTGGCGCACTGCGCAGGAAACATCTTGCGCTGATAACCCGATCTGCCGCCATCGCGGCTTGATTTCCTGGCCTGCCTGCAATCCGGGCAGCGCTTGGGCTCGTTGGCGAACCCCTTGGAGGAGTAGAACTCCTGCTCCGTTGCGCTGAACGTGAATTCCTTGTTGCAGTCAGCACAGGTAATCGTTTTGTCGGTGAAACCCATGTGATGACCTCCTGATTTAATATTAATGGCTTTTAGTTGCGGTCATCCAACATGAGAAGATATTGAAGAAAGAACGAGATTCAATCTACCGAAGCTGGCATTAACCTAAACAGAAACCACTTCCTATAACTTTACAATAAATAAATATTTATTGCAATTGTGCGGCAATCGGACCCGGACGCGCCGGAAAATACATCTCGTATATTTAACGCCGGATGTCCGTATCTGCTATACTTCTCTTTCCCAAATCGGATATGAACGAGCTGAGCTTTTTTCGGCGCTATGTGGCGCCCTGCCTGATAGCCTTCATGGGCTCCACCCTGCTATGGGTTGTCCTGACCTACATTACCATCTACTGGGTGGACCTCGGCTTCAGCCACATGCAGGTCGGGATGCTGGTCGCCGTTTTCCCGCTGGTATCGCTGGCCCTGATGATACCCTTCGGCGTCTTCGTGGACCGTATCCAGCCCAAAAAGCTGATCATCGCCAGCCAGTTTATCTTCGCACTGAGCATCGCGGGACTGATAACGACACGCGAGTTCTGGCCGACTATGCTGCTGCTGGCCGTGGGCGGCGCGGGCAACGCGCTGTTCAACAACGCCCTGCCGGCCCTTTTCTACAAGACGCTGGGCACCAGCGTGCGGGGGCTCAAGCTGGGCTATTACACGGCGGGCATACTGGTGGGCTACGGCCTGGGATCGCTGGCGGGCGGATATATTTACACGGCCTTCGATATGAACGCCATCTTCATCTTTGCCCTCATCGGCACCGTCCCCATGCTGTTGCTCAGCCTGCTGCTGGCCGATGTGCCCGGCACGCGTGTCAGGCTCAGCGATTACCGCGCCGACCTGTCCAATAAAACGGTGCTCGTCTTTGTCATACTGGTCTTCGCCTTCTCCCTGCACGCCGGCGCCGAGCAGTCCAGCTTTAGTCTCTTCCTCAATAAGGACATCGGAATGGACAAGGAAACTGTGGGCTGGCTCTACTTCATCCACGCCAACTTCATGGCCGTCCTCTCCATCGTCAGCGGATACTACGCGGACCGCGTGAACTCGCGCGGAAAAGGTCTGGCCGCGCTCTACTATGCC
Organism: Dehalococcoidia bacterium; assembly: GCA_041650115.1. GTDB lineage: Bacteria > Chloroflexota > Dehalococcoidia > GIF9 > UBA5629 > CAIMUM01. The sequence continues at coordinate 2,435 of JBAZLT010000221.1, forward strand.
GGCATAGCCGTGTCGGGACTGACCAACATCCTTCTGCTCTTCACCACCAATTTCGGCAATGTGCTGGCCACACGACTCACGCACGCCGTGGGTGACAGCCTGACCCTGGTGACGCGCAGCTTGATCGTATCCAACCTCTTCGTGGCCACGCGCATGGGCGGCAACCTGGCCACTGTGCAGGCCACGGTGACGCTGGGCACGCTGTGCGGCGCCGTCATCAGCGGCGCATTCACGGGATATGCTACGGGGTTCGCCATCGCCGGCGCCGCCGCCATACTGGCCGTCATCTACGCTCTCCTGGCCAAACCTGAATTCTGACCGTATTATGCGTTAAAATATAGGCGATACAGATAGCGGGGGGATGCAGCATGCCGGCCAACCTGACGCCACAGTATTTTGAAGCGGAGCGCCGCTTCAAGAACGCCTCCACGCCGGAGGAGAAGATCCAGGCGCTGGAGGCCATGCTGGCCGTGATGCCCAAGCATAAGGGCACCGACCACCTCCAGGCCGACCTGCGCCGCAAGATCGCCAAAATCAGCGAAGAGGCTGAGAGGAAATACGCCACCAGCCACAAAAACTTCAATGTGCGCAGGGAGGGCGCGGGACAGGTGGCGCTGATCGGATTGCCCAATACCGGCAAATCCCTGCTGCTGGCTTCGCTCACCAGCGTCAGGCCGGAGGTAGCCGGCTACCCCTTTACCACCAAATCGCCTAACGTCGGCATGATGCCCTACGAGAACATTCAGATCCAACTGGTGGACATGCCCGCCATTAATATGGAGGAGGCGCGCGTCTGGTCCAATTCCGTGCTGCGCAACGCCGACCTGCTGGCCATTGTGGCGGACCTCACCAACGATCCAGTAAAACAGGTGGAAGAAACGCTGCAGGGGCTGGAGGAGATATCCGTTGTGCCCTTTAAACCGGGCGTGGACAACAGCGGCACCGGCCTGAGGGAGCGCCGCGCCTTCATCATAGCCAACGTGGGCGACCTGGATATCGACGACGAGGGGATCAGGGCCCTCGATGCCAGGTTCCGCGGCTGGCTGGATGCCGTAAGTGTATCGGCCGCCGAGAAGCAGAACCTGGAGGAGCTCAAGCGCCAGATTTTCACCCGCCTAAACATAATCCGCGTCCATACCAAATCCCCCGGCGCCAGGGTGGACCTGACCGATCCCGTGATCCTGCCGGCGGGCGCCACGATTAAAGATGCGGCCGAAGCCGTGCACAAGGATTTTAAGGCCGGACTGCGCTATGCCGTAATCTGGGGATCGGGCAAGTTCGACGGCCAGCGCGTCGGTCCGGAACACGTGCTGCGCGACAACGATATCATCGAGCTGCATGTGTAGATTGCGGAAACGTTTAAGGTATAATTCGGCATAACAATGATCACGCTCAGGAAAAGCATCAGCGCCCTCAAGAAGGACAGGGAGCACGGGGCGGGATGGCTGACCGCGCAGGCGCTCGAGATACTCCGCGAGGC